>CAMYMP010000072.1 GCA_947259435.1 uncultured Woeseiaceae bacterium | reverse complement strand
AATGGACATGAGCGTGTTGGAGCGGGACGCCAAAAAAGCCACATTACGCGCTTTGGCAATCTGCTCGGCACTTGCTTCGACCATGCCGAGAATCTTCTTCTGGTTCGGCCAGATCAAAACCCAAACGTTGAACAACATGATGGTACCCAGCCAGGCGCCGATGCCGATGGTCAAAGCATAGGTGTTGACAGGGTCGGTCAGCATCCCCAACGCGAAAGCATCATCGAGCTGACCCGTGTGAGCCAGGTACGAGGCGCCGGTGAGCCAGGTAACCAACGCTCCCCAACGGAACCACCACAGTGCGCGCGGCGCCACGTATTTTGTGATTCCGGCGCCCCCTGGACCACCTTCATCGGAAGCCGCTTCACCAAGCGCCGGCACCTGCACGAAGTTGAAGTAATAGAGGAGACCGATCCAGGTTATGCCGGCAAGCACATGCAGCCAGATAATCAGAGAATTCACCACCGGCGCGAAGACCAGGTGATTGCCCATGGTGACCAGCACGAGAATGGCGGCCAGGACGAAACCGCCTATGATGGTTCCGGCAACGCTTTTTAGAGGGTTCATTCTTGTTTTCTCCGTGATGATGTTGTGGTTATTAGCCACCATTTTAGAACAATTGGGGAACTTATCCCAAAATCCATGGGCCAGGCGGGATTCCCGGGAAATAACTGGGTACAATCGCGACAATTACGGAGCTTATTGATGCGATTATTGGTCTTACTGGTCATGATTGTGACGTTGTCGGGCTGCACAGCAATGCTGGTTGGCGGTTCAGCCGACTCAGGCGGGCCGGACAATTGTTCAGAAAGCGATAAAGAGGCAAAAAAGCGTGGATGTGAATAGCAGAATCGAAGAGCAACTGAAGTCACACGACGTTCTGTTGTATATGAAAGGAACGCCCGATTTCCCCCAGTGCGGGTTCTCGGGTCAGACCGTTGCGGCATTGAATGCGATCGGCAAGCCCTTTGCTTTTGTCAATATATTTGAAGACGAAGAAATACGGCAAGGCCTGAAGGCTTATTCAAATTGGCCAACGTTTCGACTCCTCGTCCCATTCGAATCCCGCAGCGGCAACCGCACGGGCGAGCACCGTTTGTCCGAACGCTACGCCGCAAAGCGTCGCCGTATCAAAACAGCTGAACGGGTGAAAAGGATTGCGCTTGATCGCAGAGCGTTCGATCGCCTCATTGAGAAATCCCAGGTCAAACGCTGCGTTGTGTCCAACGAGAATCGCGCGTTGACAACGGCTTTCTCTGACAGCGCGGCGGACCACGCGGAAAATACGTTGTAAGGCGTCGCGCTCGTCGATTGCAGGGCGCAGGGGGTGATCCGGGTCGATGCCGTTGACGGCGAGCGATGCCGGATCCATGTTCGCGCCCTCAAATGGCCTGACGTGGTATCGAATAGTCTCGCCACGCGTCAGCATGCCGCCGTCGCTGTAGTCGACCAGGACGGCTGCAATCTCGAGCAGGGCATCGGTCTTTGCATTGAAGCCGCCTGTCTCGACGTCGACGACGACTGGCAGAAAACCGCGAAAGCGGTCCGACATTGCCGGCCTGTCGCTCACCTAGTGATCTGCCCGAAGAATATGATCGTCCAGGATCAGACTCATTGTGTAGCGGACGCCGAAGCCCGTGATTTCGGTCGGAACGTGTGCCAGTCCGCCTTTGTGGTTGCCAGCTGCAAGATCGATGTGAATCCACGGCGTGTCGTACTCGACAAATTCCGCCAGAAAACTGGCTCCGAGGATGTGGTCACCCAGGCCTTTTATGGCGCACTGCTTGATGTCGGCCGTCTCGCTTTGCAATTCATCAAGAAACTCGCTGCCGATCGGAAATGGCCATACGCGCTCGCCGCAGTGGCGCCCCGTGCGCTTGAGCCGCGGATGCCAGTCGGCGCGGTTCGTGAAGATGCCGCTGTAGCGCGTCGTAATCGCATTGATCACCGAGCCGGTCAGAGTCGCATAGTCGATGATGAGCTTCGGCTTTTCGCGGCTGGCGAACGTCAGGGTGTCGGCGAGCACCATGCGCCCTTCGGCGTCGGTATGAATCGTCTGAATCGTCTTGCCATTGGCGGCTGTGACGACGTCCTGCGACTTGTAGGCATTCGGGCCGGTTCTGTTCTCGGTAATTGCCAGCCAGGCATCGACGGCCACGGGAAGTTTCAGTTCGGAAATAGCGAGCAATGCCCCTATCGCCACGGCGCTTCCCTGCATATCACCGTGCATGTCGAGCATCGACGCAAAAGGTTTGAGGTTGGTGCCCCCCGTGTCGAAGATGATGCCCTTGCCAACCAGGCTCAGGGCTGGCGCAACGTTTGCCTTGAGTGGCCGATACCGTAGGCGGACGATGGATGCACTGTCGTCGTCGTTGCCCTGAGCCACGGCCAGGAACGCACCCGCGCCAAGCTTCTTGAGTTCTTTTGTGGCGAAGCGTTTGTACTGCCAGCCATTATCACTCGCAATCGTCTTCAGCAGACTGGCGTAGTTGATGGCATCGAGCTTGTTGGGCGGCATGGACGTCAGCCAGCGAGCCAGGTTATTGCCCTTGGCCTCGGCGATCGTGCGGCTCAGGTCGATTTTCTCGTCGAGCCCGAGGACGCAAATGCTACGTATTCTGGCAGGTGAGGACTTGCTCTTGAATTGGGCGAGGTTGAATCCCGCGGCGAGCGCGGCCGCGACTGCGGCATCGCACAAGGCATGCTGCTCCTCGGCGTCGAAGCCCATGACGAGGATGCCGAGATTGCCGGCTTTTTCATTCGTGGCGGCGGCAACGAGCTTGCGCCCAAGCGTCAGGCGGTCGAAAGCGTCAGTGCCCGCGGCCGTCTTCGCGGCGACAACGAGGGTCTGACGCTTGTTCGTGAGTCTCGTCATCAGAGCCGGAACGTCGCCACCCGGTCGTTTCCGGAGCAGCGCCTGCAGCCTGCTGCCCTGTGGAATTCTGCGCCACAGTGCCGCCGGCGTTCGCGTTGGTAGTATCAGAAGTAACTGATCTACGGTCGCAAGACCTTTAGAATCAACCCGCCCGGGCCGCTGCGTGCAGCGAAGCCCGCGATAATCCGGCAATGTGTTTTGCATGCTGTCGAAACCTTTGTTAAGTGCTTGACCGACAAGGCAGAAACGCCGAATATGACGCCCCCGAAGGCCGAATTGCACGGTCTGGTGCAAATCTCGGTGATCCTATTGTGAATGATTTATGAGCCGATTCAATCCATTTGATGACATTGATCCGATCGAGACGAGCGAGTGGCTCGAGTCGATCGATTCGGTGCTGGGGCAGCACGGTCCCGAGCGGGCACACTTCCTGCTCAACAAGATGATCGATTTCGCGCGTCGTTCAGGCGCATATCTGCCCTACAGCCCGAATACGGCCTACCTGAACACGATTGCCACGGGCCGTCAGCCCGAGTATCCGGGCGATCGTTCGCTGGAGCGCCGCATCGAGGCTTATCTGCGCTGGAACGCGATGGCCATGGTCGTACAGGCCAATCGTAAGAGCACCGAGTACGGCGGCCATATTTCGAGCTACGCGTCGTGCGCCACGATGTACGAGGTTGGCTTCAATCATTTCTGGCGAGGCCCGACCGAGGAGCACGGCGGTGACATGGTGTTCATGCAGGGGCATTCGTCACCCGGGATTTACGCGAGGGCCTATCTCGAAGGACGCCTGAACGAGAATGATCTGAACCGCTTTCGGCGCGAGGTCGGGGGCGGCGGGCTGTCGTCATACCCGCATCCGTGGCTCATGCCGGACTTCTGGCAGTTTCCAACCGTGTCGATGGGCCTCGGCCCGATGATGGCGATCTACCAGGCCCGCTTCATGCGCTACATGGAAAATCGCGAGATGGTCAAGCCGTCCGACCGCAAGGTCTGGTGTTTCCTCGGCGACGGCGAAATGGACGAACCCGAGTCGATGGGCGCCATTACGATGCCCGTCCGCGAAGGACTCGACAACCTCGTGTTTGTCGTTAACTGCAACCTGCAGCGCCTCGATGGTCCTGTGCGCGGCAACGGCAAGATCATTCAGGAACTCGAAGCGGCGTTCGGTGGCGCGGGCTGGAACGTCATCAAGGTGGTCTGGGGCGGACGCTGGGACCCGCTTCTGGCCAAGGATCAGAATGGCCACCTGCGGCGCATCATGGAGCAGACCGTCGACGGTGAATATCAGAACTACAAGTCGAAAGACGGCGCTTATGTGCGTGAGAAGTTTTTTGACAAGCATCCCGAGACCGCCGAGATGGTCGCCAACATGTCGGACGAGCAAATCTGGCGGCTGAATCGGGGCGGCCACGATCCGATCAAGATGTACGCGGCGTATGACGCCGCCACGCGCCACACCGGCCAACCGACCATCATCCTGACGAAGACGGTCAAAGGCTTCGGTATGGGCGAGGCGGGCGAAGGGCAAATGACCGCCCACCAGCAGAAAAAGCTCGGTCTCGATGCGCTCAAACAGATGCGCGATCGTTTCAACATCCCGGTCTCCGACAAGGACATCGAAAGTGTGCCGTATTACAAGCCTGCCGCAGATAGCGCGGAACTCGAGTACCTGCTCGAGCGCCGGCAGGAACTGGGTGGTCACGTGCCGCAGCGACGCAAGAAGGCTGCCTCTTTGCGAGTCCCGGAACTCGAGACCTTCAAGACTCAGCTCGATGGCACCGGTGAACGGGAAGCATCGACGACGATGGCGTTCGTGCGCATGCTAACGGCGCTCGCGAGGGACAAGCAGATTGGCAAACACGTCGTGCCGATCATACCCGATGAAGCGCGCACGTTCGGTATGGAGGGTATGTTCCGCCAGTTTGGTATCTATGCCTCGAAAGGGCAGCTATATGAGCCCGAAGACGCGGGCGAACTCATGTATTACCGTGAGGACAAGAAAGGCGTAATCCTCGAGGAAGGGATCAACGAAGCCGGCGCATTCTGTTCCTGGCTCGCAGCCGGCACTGCGTACTCGAATCACAACACGCAGATGGTGCCGTTCTATATCTATTACTCGATGTTCGGTTTCCAGCGTATTGGCGACTTCATCTGGGCGGGCGGCGACATGCAGTCGCGCGGCTTTCTGATCGGCGCCACGGCGGGCCGGACGACGCTGGCCGGCGAGGGTCTGCAGCACCAGGATGGCCACAGTCTCGTCAACGCGTCGACGGTGCCAAACTGCGTTTCCTATGATCCGACCTATGCCTATGAGCTGGCAGTCATCATTCAGGATGGCCTGCGGCGCATGATTGGCGAGCAGGAAGACGTCTTCTACTACATCACTTGCATGAATGAGAACTACGTGCACCCGCCAATGCCGAAGGGCGTCGAGGAGGGCATTCTCAAGGGCATGTACCTGCTCCAGGTCGGTGGCCAGGGCAAGATTCGTGCGCAGCTCATGGGCTCCGGTACGATCCTGCGCGAGGTACTTGGGGCTGCCGAGCTGCTGGCCAAGGACTTCGGTATTCCGACGGATGTATGGTCGGTAACGAGTTTCAACGAGCTGCGTCGCGACGGGCTGGAAGTCGAGCGATGGAACCAGCTGCACCCGGAAGCCGAGCCGCGAAAATGCTATGTCGAGCAGTGCCTCGCCGGACGGCCCGGACCGTACATCGCGGCGACTGACTACATGAAAATCGTCCCCGATCAGATTCAGCGTTGGGTGCCGGGCAGTTTCATCTCCCTCGGGACGGACGGTTACGGACGCAGCGACGCGCGAGCTGCGCTCAGACAGCACTTCGAGGTCGACAAACGATTCATCGCAGTTGCGGCCATGAAAGCGCTTGCTGACGATGGCGTGCTCGATGAGAAGACGGTGTCGCAGGCTATTGAGAATTACGGCATCGATCCGGATCGTCCCGATCCGGTGACGCTCTAGGCGACTCCGGCGTGGCAACCACGATCGACATCGTTGTACCTGATCTCGGCGATTTCGAGGACGTTGAAATTATCGAGATTCTCGTCGCGCCCGGTGACTCGGTTGCGCGCGAAGACGGGCTCATCACGCTCGAAACCGACAAAGCTGCGATGGACGTGCCGTCGCCCGAAAACGGTGTCGTCGAAGAATTGACCGCTTCGGTTGGCGACAAGGTTTCTGCAGGCAGTGTCATAGGCAAGCTCAAGGTCGAGGTCAGCGACACCGTGGTCATAGCGCCCGCCATCAAACATGAGCCTTCAGGCGACACGACGGTGCTGGCCACACCTGCGAAGCCGGCTGGCGAGACGCAGAAATCGGGCGGCGTACAGACGCTGGTTGTTCCTGATCTTGGCGATTTCGAAGACGTCGAAGTCATCGAAGTTCACATCAGCAAAGGCGACCAGGTCAACGTCGAGGATTCGCTCGTCACGCTCGAGACCGACAAAGCCGCGATGGACGTGCCCGCGATTGTCGGCGGACGTATCGAGTCGGTACTGGTCAAAGTCGGCCATCATCGAAGCGATCGTGGGCTCCGCAGAGGCACAGGAGGAACAGACGCCGCCGCCTGCCGATGCAACGCAGACCATCCCCACGCCGCCGGCAGCGAGACAGGAAGCAGCAGTCCAGCAGCCCGCGGCGGCCGTGCCGCGTGAATTACCAGCAATCAACGAGGCTGGCTTTTCGCGCGCGCATGCAAGCCCGTCGGTCAGGAAGCTTGCCCGCGAGCTGGGCGTGGATCTCGCACAGGTCAGAGGCAGCGGTGCCAAGAGCCGGATCCTGCATGACGATGTCAAAGCGTTCGTCAAAGCAATTCTGAGCGGGCAGGCTGCAGGTCCGGCCGCCGGAGGACTGCCGAAAACGCCCAGCGTTGATTTCGCGAAATTCGGCGAGATCGAGCTGCAGCCGCTGACGCGAATCCAGAAGATCTCCGGCCCGCGTTTGCAGGCGAGCTGGATCAATCTGCCACATGTGACACAGCATGACCTTGCTGATATCACGGATCTCGAAGCAAAGCGTCAGGAGCTCAAAGGACCCGCCAAGAATCGCGGCATATCGCTGACGCCACTGGCTTTCGTCATGAAAGCCGTTGTCGCTGCGTTGCAGGAGTTTCCCAAGGTCAACGCGTCACTCGCGGATGACGGCGAGAGTCTGGTCTTCAAGAAGTACATTCACATGGGTTTTGCGGCTGATACCGACCAGGGCCTCATGGTGCCGGTTATTCGCGATGCGGACCGGAAGGACGTGTACGAGCTCGCGAGCGAACTGGGTGAGCTCTCGGCTGCGGCGCGCGACGGCAAACTGAAAGCGCGGCAGCTGCAGGGTGCGTCATTCACAATATCCAGCCTTGGCGGCATCGGCGGTACGGCATTCACGCCGATCGTGAACGCGCCCGAGGTTGCCATCCTGGGCGTTTCGCGATCGTCGATGCAGCCTGTCTGGAATGGCGCCGAGTTCGAGCCCCGCCTGATGCTGCCGCTGTCCTTGTCTTACGATCACCGGGTCATTGACGGCGCCGCGGCCGTGCGCTTTACGACTTTCCTGGGTCAGAAGCTGGCCGACGTGGACGCGTTACTGCAGGCGACCCCGTAGTGGCGGAGCGCGTCAAACTCACGATCCCGGATCTGGGCGATTTCTCGGACGTGGAAGTCATCGAAATCCTCGTGTCACCGGGGGATCAGGTCGAGGTCGAAGACGGTCTGGTTACGCTGGAGACCGACAAGGCCGCGATGGACGTGCCTGCGAGCAAGGCTGGCAGAGTTGTCTCGGTCGAGGTCGCTATTGGCGACAAGGTTTCTGCGGGCGATGTGGTCGTAACGATCGAGGCCGAAAAGGCGCAGCCGGGCGAAGTTGAGGAGACGTCGGCTCCGGCTCAAGCGCGCACGGCATCAGCCGCAGAAATTTTGGTCGCGGCCGGTGCGGAACCGACCGGTGACGCGACGCATTCGGCGCAGCTGGCGGTCATTGGCGCCGGACCGGGAGGCTACACGGCCGCGTTTCGCGCCGCGGATCTCGGCCTGGACGTCATCCTGATCGAGCGCTGGGACACACTGGGTGGCGTGTGCCTGAACGTTGGTTGTATTCCTTCCAAAGCGCTGTTGCACGCTGCGAAAGTCATCGATGATGCCGCGGCGATGGCCGATCACGGTGTGGCTTTCGGCAAGCCGAGAGTCGACGCACTCAAACTGCGCGGCTGGAAGAACGAAGTCGTCGGCAAACTCACCGGCGGCCTGACGCAGCTAGCCAAGCAGCGGAAAGTGCGCGTGGTGCAGGGAACCGCGAAATTCGAGTCCGCAAACAGGCTCGCGCTCGACAACGGAGAAACGGTAGGCTTCGAGAAATGCATAATCGCGGCCGGCTCCGAGAGCATCATGCTGCCGGGGTTGCCGGACGACCCGCGCATTATCGATTCGACGGGGGCGCTGGAGCTCGACCCGCTGCCCAAACGCATGCTCGTGGTGGGTGGGGGCATCATTGGCCTCGAGATGGCTTGCGTATACAGCGCGCTCGGTACCGAGGTCAGCGTAGTCGAACTCATGGACTCGCTGATGCCGGGAACAGACAAGGACCTGTTGCGACCGTTCCTGAAAGTCATCAAACCGCGCTACGAAGCCATCATGACGTCGACCAGGGTCACGGGTATGCGCCCGACGGTTCCTGGTATCGAGGTGTCCTTCGAAGGCAAGAACGCCCCGGAGATCGGGGTCTACGATCGCGTGCTGGTTGCGGTAGGCAGGCGCGCCAATGGTGATCAACTCGATGCTGGCAAAGCGGGAGTCTCGGTAGACGAGCGTGGTGTTATCGAGGTCGATAAGCAAATGCGCACCAACGTGC
>CAMYMP010000071.1 GCA_947259435.1 uncultured Woeseiaceae bacterium | reverse complement strand
AGCCCCTTCAGGTAATCGATATTGAGTGGCGGTGCCGTATCCTCTTCGTCACGCTCCCCAAAACGCCCAAGCGCCCAACCTGCTGCCGCAAGCAGCAAGAATAGCCCGGCTAGAAGAAATGTCGACTCAGTCGGCATCGGAAAGTGGCAGGTTCCTGAGAGAACTCACTTCCGATTCAGATACTCGCAGCGAGCGCCGCAGAACGCGTCGCTCGTTGATCAAACGAAAAACGAATGCAGTCATGCACAACATGCCAAAGAGTATGCCAAGCACGAACGTCACAGCAAAAGCAATCGATACCGGATAGGAACGTTGGAAAAAACCGAGGTCCAACACTACCTGACCGGTATTTAACGCCGTAAAAGTGAACATCACGGCAAACAAGATCACAACGAGAATAATCAGGCCGGCTCGTTTGAACATGCATTCACTCCGAAGAGACTCACCAGTGCAGAAAGGCCGTCATACCCACAAAGCATTCTGACCCGTGACAATGAGTTTATTGCAGTCACCGGCAATTTGGTAACTGCGCGCATCGATGCGTCGCAGGCTGTCTAGCTCTTAATCGGGAAATGGCGTGACGTGTTGACGCGTTCACGAAGATCTTTACCCGGCTTGAAGTGCGGCACGTACTTGCCCGACAAAGCGACGGCCTCGCCCGTCTTGGGATTACGCCCTATTCGCGGCGGCCGAAAATGCAGCGAAAAGCTCCCGAACCCGCGAATTTCTATGCGCTGACCCTTTGCCAGAGAATCGCTCATCAAGTCCAGTAGGTGCTTGACTGCCAATTCCACGTCCTTCGCCGGAAGGTGCTTCTGCTTGCGCGCGATAACTTCTATTAGTTCTGATTTGGTCATCTTTCGCTTCGCTTTTTCTTCTGCAGCCCGTAACCTACGGATAATACTAGCAATATAGCCCAGACCAGCCGGTCTGGGCTACTGTTTTTACGTATTATTTGCTTCCGCCGGACATTTTCTCCTTGAGAAGCTCCCCAAGCGTCGTCCCAACAGGGGCAGCGCCCGCATCAGACTTGTAGCTGCTGATGGCGTCAGCCTCCTCAGAGACTTCCTTGGCCTTTATCGATAATGCGATGGTTCGGTTTTTGCGGTCAACGTTGGTGAATTTGGCCTCGATCTCTTCGCCAATCTTGATCATCGTGCGCGCATCCTCGACCCGACCGCGTGCCATCTCCGAGGCTCGCAGTGAACCGAGCACGCCATCGCCGAGGTCAATAGTGGCGCCTCGGGCGTCCACCTCGGTTACCGTGCCTTTGACGATCGAATTCTTCGGATGCTCAGCGAGCCAGGCGGAAAACTGATCTTTCTCAAGCTGCTTGATACCCAGAGAGATGCGCTCACGCTCGGCGTCGATCGCGAGTACCGCAGCGTCGATTTCCTGGCCTTTCTGGTAATTGCGGACCGCTTCTTCGCCGGGCACCTCCCAGGAGATATCCGACAGATGTACCAGGCCATCGATACCGCCGTCCAGGCCGATGAAAATACCGAAGTCGGTGATCGATTTGATCTGGCCCGATACCTTGTCGTTGCGGTTGAAAGTCGCCGCAAACTCTGCCCAAGGATTCGACTTACACTGCTTGATGCCCAGAGAAATACGGCGGCGCTCCTCGTCGATTTCAATAACCATGACTTCAACTTCCTCGCCAACGGAAACGACGCGCGCCGGATTGACATTCTTGTTGGTCCAGTCCATTTCGGAAACGTGAACCAGACCTTCGACACCATCCTCGATCTCAACAAAGCAGCCGTAGTCCGCAATATTCGTGATCTTGCCAAACATGCGGCTTTGCGGCGGATAGCGGCGCGCCAGATCTTTCCAGGGATCGTCGCCCAGCTGTTTCATGCCGAGCGATACGCGCTGACGCTCACGATCAAACTTCAGGATCTTGACGTCGATCTCGTCGCCTACGTTAACCACTTCGGATGGATGCTTGACTCGTTTCCAGGCCATATCCGTGATGTGCAGGAGGCCGTCGATTCCGCCAAGGTCAACAAAGGCGCCATAGTCGGTCAGGTTCTTCACAATACCCTTGACGGTATTGCCTTCCTGCAGACCTTCCAGGAGCGCTTCGCGCTCTGCGGAATATTCCTGCTCGACAACCGCACGACGCGAGACAACAACGTTGTTGCGGCGCTTGTCCAGCTTGATGACCTTGAATTCGAGGCTCTTACCTTCCAGATAACCAGGATCGCGTACCGGACGAACATCGACCAGCGACCCCGGCAGAAATGCCCGGACGTTGTCGATTTCGACCGTAAAGCCGCCTTTAACGCGTCCATTGATGGTTCCTTCGACGACCGCGGAGTCTTCGAAGGCTTTTTCGAGATCGATCCAGGTCCGGGCACGAATCGCTTTCTCTCGCGAAAGTTTCGTCTCGCCAAATCCGTCCTCGACGGCATCCAGCGCGACTTCGACTGTGTCGCCAACGGCAATGCCGTCTGCGGACTTGTCGTTCTTGAACTGTTCGATGGGGATGACGGCCTCGGACTTGAGACCGGCGCTAACGATTACGACATCGTCATTTACCGCGACAACGGTTCCGGTGATGATTGCACCAGGTTTTATCTGTTGACTGGCAAAACTTTCTTCAAATAACTCAGCAAAACTTTCAGACATTATGATTAACCAAGAGAGCCTTGTGGCTCTCGCCCAATCGCCTAACCGCTTCCTGCGGTAGACGGCATACAAAAAAAGAATCGGACCTCATGTCCGACTCACACCTAAATCCTGTCGAGGAAATACTAGAGTTGCGACACCCAATCCAGCACCGTACGCGTCACGGCCTCGATCGACTGGCTCGAGGAATCCAGTATTCTGGCATCCTCTGAAGGCCTCAGCGGAGCCACCGATCGCTCGGAATCCCGCCTGTCGCGCTCTTCTATGTCCCGCGAAAGGGCCGCGAGAGATCGCTCGGAATCCCGCCTGTCGCGCTCTTCTATGTCCCGCGAAAGGGCCGCGAGACTAACATCAATACCCTTGTCATTCAACTGCTTATGGCGCCTTATCGCACGCTCCTCAGGGCTTGCTGTCAGGAACACCTTGAGGCCGGCATCCTGAAACACATGAGTGCCCATATCGCGCCCGTCGGCCACCAGCCCGGGCGCCTTGCGGAAGCCCCTCTGCAAATCAAGAAGCGCGTCGCGTACGGGCTGCAAAGCGGCCACCGCAGAGGCCCCGGAACCGACTTCCTCGGTCCGAATCTTCGACGTCACGTCCTGACCATCAAGCCAGATTTGCTCCTCACCATGCTCGTCGCTGCCAAAACGGATATCGAGCCCCGTAGCAAGCTCCGCCAGAGCCTCCACGTCATCTAAGGCGATCCCGTCCCGCTCTGCCGCAATGGCTACCAGCCGGTACAGCGCTCCGCTGTCGAGCAAGTGCCAGCCCAGTTCCTCGGCCACCCGCCGCGCAATCGTCCCCTTACCGGAGCCGCTCGGGCCGTCTATCGCGATGACCGGAATCGTCGTCGCATGCGCCGCCACCAAATCCACGCCAAGTGACTGCATGCAGCCTTCGAAGCCCGGAAAGGACGTATCGACCGCTGCCACATCACACACGGTAACCGGCCCGTCGGCGATCGAGGCTGCAACCGCGAACGCCATGGCGATGCGGTGATCGCCGCAGCTCTCGACCGTAGCGCCGCGCAGCTGGCCGCCATGAACGATTGCCCCGTCCTCGGACTCTTCGACGGCAATGCCGAGCGCTTGCAATCCCGCGCACATCGCCGCAATGCGATCGCTCTCTTTTACCCTCAATTCGGCGATTCCCGAGAACACGGTCTTGCCGCTGGCGGCAGCAGCCGCGACGAACAGCACTGGAAACTCGTCAATAGCCAGCGACACCAGCGTTGGATCAACCGGGCCACCGCGCAGTTTCGATGCCCGTACGCGTATATCGGCTACGGGCTCCTGGCCCAGAAGTCGCGGGCTTTCGAAGCTTATATCGGCACCCATCGTCTGCAGAATATCGATAACGCCGGTACGTGTCGGATTGACACCGACATTCTGGATTAGCACTTCGGCATTGTGGCTAAGCAACGCGGCGAGGATTACAAATGCGGCAGACGACAGGTCGCCCGGCACTTGTATGTGGCACCCTCGTGGCACCTGTCCGCCCTGCACCGCCACACGATTGCCATCCTTCTGCACGCTCACGCCCATGGATCCGAGCATGCGCTCGGTATGGTCGCGGGTCACGGTCGGCTCTGTAACACTGGTATTGCCGTCGGCGTAGAGCGCGGCAAGCAAGATTGCTGATTTCACTTGCGCACTTGCGACCGGCAAGTCGTAGTCGATTGCGTGCAGTGGCGGACGCCCGTAAACGATCAATGGCGGGTGACCATCATCGCTATCGATCACAGCACCCATCTCGACCAACGGCTCTATGACCCGTCGCATTGGCCTGCTGCTTAACGACGCGTCCCCGGTTAACCGGGACGTGAAGCGCTGACCACTCAGGAGACCAGCCATCAGGCGCATTGCCGTGCCGGAGTTGCCAAGGTCGAGCGGCCCGTCAGGTTCGCTAAGGCCATGCAACCCAAGACCGTGAACAATTACGTCAGTCGGGGACCGCCGTTCGATACGGATTCCCAGCGCCGACATCGCCGCAAGAGTTGCGAGACAATCGTCGCCGGCGAGGAATCCGCTGATACGGGTTTGACCTTTGGCGACGCTGCCGAGCATCAACGCCCGATGCGAAACGGACTTGTCGCCCGGCACCGAAACCGTCGCGTCGTTGACGGCCGAGGGGTTTACCGAAAAGTGCATCTGGAAATTTGCGGGGCCGCGTATCAGCCGACCGCTTTCGGGTATGCGCCAAGGACGCGGAACAAGGAGCTTTTTTTCTCGAGAACAGCGAGTGCGTCGGACACCGGTGCTTCATCGGCGTGACCTTCTATGTCGATGAAAAACACATAGTCCCAGTTCTTGCGCCGCGACGGCCGTGACTCGATGAAGGTCATGACCACATTATGCTTGGCGAGCGGCTGCAACAGTTGGTGCAAAACGCCGGCCCCACCGCCCGTGTCCGCAGTCGAAACCAGGATCGTCGTCTTGTCGCTACCGCTCGGTGCAAGGAGTTCGCGGCCGACCACGAGAAATCTAGTCGAGTTATCGCTGCGGTCCTCAATACTGCTGACCAGTGTTTTGAGGTCATAGACATCGGCAGCGACATCCGGCCCGATCGCCGCGGTTCCATCCTCGTCGCGCGCCCGCCGCGCTCCTGCCGCGTTGCTGGGCATGCCGATCAATTCGACGTGCGGCAAGTACTCTCGCAGCCAACCTCGGCACTGCGCCAAGGACTGCTCGTGAGCGCAGATACGTTCGATGTTCTCAAGTCCCGTCATTCGCCCCAGCAGGTGTTGTTGTATTCGGAGTTCGATTTCGCCAGCGATCTTCAACGGCGAGGTCAAAAACATGTCCAGCGTGTTGTTGACGGAGCCCTCGGTCGAGTTTTCGATCGGCACGACACCAAAGTCCGCGACGCCGCTCTCCACTTCCTGGAAGACCTCGTCAATCGTATGGAACGGCAGCGGCCTGACCGAATGACCGAAGTGCTTGAATACCGCGGTCTGCGTGAACGTGCCTTCGGGTCCGAGAAATCCGATCTTCAGAGGCTCCTGCTGCGCAAGACAGGCCGACATGATCTCGCGAAACAGTCGCAGCATCTCTTCGTCGCGCAGTGGTCCATCATTACGATCGACTATCGCGCGAAGGATCTCCGCTTCGCGCTCGGGCCGGTAGTAGTCGACTGCGGAGGCCAATTCACCTTTCGCCACGCCGACCTGTTGCGCAAAACGGGCGCGCTCGTTGATCAGTGCCTGGATCTGCTCGTCGATCTTGTTGATGCGCTTGCGAATCTCGGCGAGATCTTGCGCATCGCCGTGTTTATTTGCACGTGACACCATGACGGTGTTCAGGTTACAGGCTTACCGAGATTTCGCAACGTCAGTACACCCTCGATAGCTCGCAGCTCTGCCATTGTCTCGTCCGTAACCGGCTTATTGACATCGACGATCGTATAGGCGAGATCCCCGATCGATTTGTTCAAGAGGTCTTCAATATTGAGCCCCGCGTTCGCGAGATCCGTGGAAATCTGACCCACCATGTTCGGCACATTCGCATTGGCGATCGTGATGCGCCAGGCATCCAGTCGCGGCATGCGGGCCTCAGGGAAGTTGACCGAATGGCGGATGTTGCCATTCTCGAGATAGTCCTTGAGGTTCTCGGCGACCATGATCGCGCAATTCTCTTCCGCCTCCGCTGTGGACGCACCAAGGTGAGGCAACGCGACCACCTGCGGATGCGCGATCGTCTCGGTCGTCGGAAAATCGGTTACATAGGCGTGCAACTTGCCGCTGTCGAGCGCTGCGAGCACTGCTGCGTCGTCAACAACGCCACCTCGGGCGAAGTTGACGATCACACCACCCTGCGGCATCAGCGCGAGACGATCGCGATTAACCAGCTTCTTCGTCTCATTGACCAGCGGCACGTGCAATGTGACTGCATCCGCGTGCTGAAAAAGCTGTTCAATATTTTCTGCATGCTCGACGCCAGCCGACAACTGCCAGGCACGGCGCACTGTTATTTTGGGATCGAAGCCGATCACCTTCATTCCGAGCGCGAGTGCCGCATTGGCCACCTCGACTCCGATTGCCCCAAGACCGATTACGCCAAGCGTCTTGCCGGGCAGCTCGAAACCGACAAATTTTTTCTTGCCGGCTTCCACAGCTTTGTTCAGGGCCTCACCCGTTTCCTGCAGCTCTTTGACATGCTCACGAGCGTCGCAAAGGTTGCGTGCCGCGATCAGCAACCCGGCGACAACCAGCTCTTTAACGGCATTTGCGTTCGCGCCAGGCGCGTTAAATACAGGTATTCCGCGCGCACTCATCGCATCGACCGGGATGTTGTTTACGCCCGCTCCTGCTCGGCCAACGGCATGCAACGTTTCGGGAATCTCCATGTCGTGCATGTTGTAGGAGCGCAGGATGATTGCATCGGGGTGCGTGATCTCCGAGGCAACTTCGTACCGCTCTCGCGGAAAATGGCGGAGTCCCTCGACGGCGATATTGTTGAGTGTGAGAATTTTATACATCGTGCTATCCGTTAGTTCGTTCGAATTCGGCCATGAACTCTATTAGAATTTCCACAGCTTCTTCCGGGACCGCGTTATATATCGACGCGCGCATGCCGCCGACCGAGCGGTGACCTTTCAGGTTCGTAAGCCCCGCGGCCAGCGTCTCCTCGAGAAACTTGGCGTCGAGTTTATCGTCGGCCAGTATAAAAGGGATGTTCATCCGTGACCGACAATCGACCTGTACAGGATTGCTGTAGAAATCCGAGGCGTCGATCGCCGTATAAAGCTTTGCCGCCTTGCGCTTATTGACTGCCGCCATCGCGTCAAGGCCGCCAATGCGCAACAAATGCTGCAAGACAAGGTCGGCCACGTACCAGGCAAAGGTCGGCGGTGTATTGGTCATCGAGTCCGATTCCGCATACGACTTCCACATCATCAAATGCGGCAGTTTGTCCCGCGCACGCTCGAGCAAGTCGTTGCGCACGATCACCAACGTGATGCCTGCGGGCCCGATATTTTTTTGCGCGCCTGCGTAAATCACGCCGTAGGCCCGGACGTCGATTGGCCGTGACAGCATCGAACTCGACATGTCCGCGACGATCGGCACGTCACCTTTCGGCATAAAATGAAACTCGACGCCGGCGATAGTCTCGTTGGACGTGATATGCAGGTACCTGGCGCCGTCGCTGCGTTGCCAACGGGATTCGTCGGGGATGTACGTGAAATTCTTATCGGAACTGTCGGCCGCGACATTCAGCTTGCATTGTTTGGCAGCCTCACCCGCGGCCTTCTTGCCCCAGCTGCCGGTCACCACGTAGTCGGCAGTATCGTCCGGCCCGGCCAGGTTGAGCGGCGCCATCGCCATTTGCAATGTGGCGCCTCCCTGCGTCCACAGCACGCTGTAATCATCCGGGATCGACATGAGCTGACGCAGATTGGCCTCACAGCGCGCGGCAAGCGCGATGAACTCCTTGCTTCGATGGCTGATTTCCATGACGGACATGCCGGTACCCTGCCAGTCAGGAATGTCCTCACGAATGATTTCGAGAACTTCGAGCGGCAGTGCTGCGGGACCGGCACTAAAGTTATAAACGCGAGACAATTCGCTGGGTTCCTTGCATGCGGGAATTGGGTGGGCAATCAGTGGAAGGACTTACTCTTCGTCCTCTTCTATGAATTCTATACGGGCGAGACCGACAAGTCTCTGATCGGATCCGACGCGGATCAGCCGAACGCCCTGTGTGTTACGGCCCTGAATCGAAATATCATCGACAGCCGTCCTGACGAGCGTGCCATTCGAACTGATCAGCATGATTTCGTCATCGTCACCGACCTGGGCTGCGCCGACCGTGCGGCCATTACGCTCGCTGGTCTGGATCGCGATCACACCCTGCCCACCGCGGCCCTGCAGGATGACCTCATGCCCCGACGCCAGCTTGATACCGCGAACGCCGGCCGCACCGCGTCCCATGGGCCGAACGTCCGACTCGCGGAAGCGAATGCTCTTGCCGGAACTCGCGACGAGCAGGATTTCCGCATCCCCATCGGTAATCGCGACATCCACGAGTTTGTCGTCGCGCAAGTCGATCGCAATGATGCCGTTGGAGCGCGGCCTCGAGAACTGGCTGAGCGGCGTCTTTTTGACCGTGCCGCCCGACGTTGCCATGAATACATAGCTCTCGGCGGCATAGTCCCGAATCGGCAGCACGGCGCTAATGCGCTCTCCCTGATCCAGCGGCAGCAGATTGACGATTGGCTTGCCGCGCGACCCGCGACTCGCCTGCGGCACCTGGTAGACCTTGAGCCAGTAAATCTTGCCGCGGCTCGAGAAACACAGAATCGTGTCGTGCGTATTCGCCACGAACAGATTGTCGATGAAGTCCTCGTCTTTGACCTTGGTCGCTGAGCGGCCACGGCCACCGCGTTTCTGTGCCTGGTAGTCGCCGATAGGCTGTGCTTTGGCATAACCACCGTGCGACAGCGTGACAACGACTTCCTCGCTCGGAATCAGGTCTTCGACGCTGAGATCGCTGTGATCCTGCACTATTTCCGTACGCCGTTCGTCGCCGAACGCGTTGCGGACTTCCGCAAGTTCGTTGCGAATCACCCGAAGCAACTCATCGGGATCAGCCAAAATATTAGAATATTCTTTAATTTTTATTAATATCTCCATCGACAAGTCCCAGACCTTCCTCGAGACCATCAGGGCTCGTGTCCGTGTCGCCGGCCCGCTGCAGCATTGCCGTAACCGATCCCGGCTCCCAGGCCTTTCTCATCAAGGCTTCTTTGGCCTCCGCCGGCGACGGCGACGCCTTGATCAGCGCGATGACCTCGTCGATATTCGCGAGCGCTACCGCCTGCCCTTCGAGAATGTGAGCCCGGTCCCGTGCTTTGCGCAGATCAAATATCGTGCGTCGGGTGACGACTTCGCGCCGATGGGCGAGAAAAGCCTCAAGCACCTGCTTGAGATTCATCAGCTTCGGCTGGCCCTCGTGCAGAGCCACCATGTTGATGCCGAAGACGCTCTGCATGGGCGTCTGCTTGTACAAATTATTCAGGACAACGTCACTGACCTCGCCCTTGCGCAACTCGATGACGATGCGCATGCCGTCCTTGTCCGATTCATCGCGCAGTTCGCTGATTCCCTCGATACGCTTGTCGCGCACGAGTTCGGCTATCTTTTCGATCAGGCGCGCCTTGTTTACCTGATACGGCAGCTCGGTGACGATTATGGCCTCACGGCCGCGGGTGCCGATTTGCTCCACTTCGGTTCGTCCGCGCACGTGGACGCGTCCCCGGCCGGTGCGGTAGGCAGAGTAGATTCCGGCGGCACCGTTGATGATCCCGGCCGTGGGAAAGTCAGGTCCCGGCAGGTGCTGCATCAGTGCGGGGATATCGATGTTCGGATCGTCAATGAGGGCAACGCAGGCATCCACGACCTCACACAGATTATGTGGCGGGATATTGGTCGCCATGCCGACGGCAATGCCCGAAGATCCGTTGACGAGCAGGTTTGGCAGCCGCGTGGGCATTACCGACGGCTCGGACTCGGAGCCGTCGTAGTTCTCGACGAAGTCGACCGTTTCCTTGTCGATGTCCGCCAGCAACTCGTGCGCCACGCGGGACATGCGCACTTCCGTATAGCGCATTGCTGCGGGTGCGTCGCCGTCCACCGATCCGAAATTGCCTTGGCCATCCACAAGCAGGGCCCGCATTGAGAATGGTTGTGCCATGCGCACGATCGTGTCGTAGACGGCCGAATCGCCATGCGGATGATACTTACCAATCACATCGCCGACGACACGGGCAGACTTCTTGTAGGCCTTGTTGTAGTCATTGCCCAGCTCACGCATCGCAAAAAGTACGCGACGGTGAACGGGCTTGAGGCCATCCCGGACATCCGGCAGAGCCCGTCCGACGATGACACTCATCGCATAGTCGAGGTAGGACTGCTGCATCTCCTCTTCGAGACTGACGGACAACAGTTCCTGCGCAACTTCAGCCATAAAAACTCACAATCTCAGCGTGATTCCGGTCAACGATCGGAATCCAGAACACGAAATATCTCTGGGTAGTATTCGGCAAATAGTCTGGTTCTTGCCTGGCTCGAAACGGGCGTTTTGCAGCACCGATTCCAAGTCGAAATTGTACCACACACGGGCCAATAACAGCAGCGTTTCGGGCCGTTTTGGACGGCCTGAAACGCTGACTGGTACTGGGGTTTCCGGGCGGTATACTGCGCACTCTTCTCGAGCCTCTGAGCACCAAAGACCGGTCGGACGATGCAGCATTGTGACACCCTGATTTTGCCTGGCTGGTGCGTGCCCATCGAGCCTCGTGGAGCGATTCTGAGCGACGTTGCGGTGGCCGTCACTGACGGCCGGATCGCCAGCGTTATGCCGGTCGCCGAGGCGCGCGCAATGTACCAGCCCACCGTCACGATCGAGCGCCCAAATCATGTGCTTCTGCCAGGCCTCATCAACGCCCACACGCACGCTGCAATGACGCTCCTTCGGGGGCTGGCCGACGGCCTTCCCCTCGAGGCATGGCTGCGGAACGGCATCTGGCCGGCCGAAAAACGCTGGGTCAGTGCCGAGATGGTGCGAGACGGCACGGAACTTGCGATTGCTGAAATGCTGCGCGGCGGCATCACTTGCTTTTCGGACCAGTATTTCTTCCCTGAAATAGTGGCTGAAACGGCAGTCGACCTGCATGTGAGGGCCGTCGTGGGAACGCCGGTAGTCGACTTTCCGACATCCTGGGCTGCCGATATAGCCGAATACCTGAGCAAAGGTTCCGACCTTGTGCACGATCCCTATGCGGACCATCCCCTGATATCGACCTGTTTCGCGCCACACTCGACGGATGCTCTATCGGACGAGTCCTTCATTGAATTACGCGTACTCGCCGACCAGCTCGATATCCCGATACAGATTCACCTCCACGAGACCGCGGCAGAAATCGCACATTCCACTGCACAAACCGGCAAGCGCCCGCTGGGGCGACTGGCCGACCTCGGTCTCGTCAACACCTCGCTTCTCGCCGTCCATGGCGTGCACGTGACTGATGACGAAATTGAGCAGATGTATGATGCCGGCGTCAGCGTCGCGCATTGCCCGAAGTCGAACCTCAAACTCAGCAGTGGATTCGCACCACTCAATGCATACCGTGCGACCGGCGTTAATGTCGCCATCGGCACCGACGGGGCTGCAAGCAACAACGTTCTCGACATGCTGGATGAGCTCAGGATTGCCGTGCTCATAGCGAACGCAGCAGCGGGTGATGCATCTGCTATCAGCGCCGAGGACGCCCTGCGCATGGCCACGTTTGACGCTGCCAAGGCGCTGGGGCTCAGCAACGAGATCGGCTCGATCGAGACTGGAAAGTCAGCGGACCTGGCGTGCATCGATCTCGGCCGTTGCAATAGTCAGCCGGTCTACGATCCGGTGTCACAAGTCGTATACACTGCACGCGCCGATCAGGTAAGCGATGTCTGGGTTGCCGGAAGACAGCAACTGGATGCCGGAAGCCTTACCGGGATCGATGCATCCGATCTGCTGGGGCGCGTTGAGGAGTGGCGGCGGCGTATCGGTCAGGATACAACACACGGATCACGGAGCAGTGACCTATGACAAGCGGCCGGCAGAATGTCGATGCAGCGGAAGTCGCCAAGTTTGATGCGCTGGCTTCACGCTGGTGGGACCCCAAGAGTGAATTCCGGCCGCTCCACGAGATTAATCCGCTGCGCCTGGACTGGATTCGAAAATATGTCGAGCTCGACGGACGCCGTGCTCTAGACGTCGGGTGTGGTGGTGGAATACTCACAGAATCCATGGCTGCAGCCGGCGCCCACGTTACCGGCATTGATATGGCAGAGGGCCCGCTCGAAGTGGCACGCCTGCATCAAATTGAGTCGGGTGCCAAAGTTGAATACCTGCAATCGACGGCCGAGGAACTGGCCACAAAGCAAGCGGGACAGTTCGACGTGGTCACTTGCCTTGAAATGCTCGAACATGTCCCCTCGCCGCCGCAAGTGATTGAATCGGTGTCTGAGCTGGTGAAGCCTGGCGGGCACGTGTTTTTCTCGACCATCAATCGCAACCCGAAGTCATTTCTCTTCGCAATCGTCGGCGCCGAGTATGTGCTAAAACTGCTGCCAGCCGGAACGCACGAGTACCAGAAGTTCATTCGGCCATCCGAACTCGAGTCCTGGTCTCGTGCCGCAGGCCTGCAACTTCAGTCGAGCATTGGCCTGCTCTACAACCCGTTTACCCGAGAATACTCGTTGGGACCGAACGTCGACGTGAATTATCTGATGTACTTCCGCCGCCCAGAGGCGGAGTAGTCCATTGAGTCAGATACGTAATGGCAGCCACCGTGCCATCCTATTTGATCTCGACGGCACGCTGGTCGATACGGCTCCGGACATGGTTCGGATCCTGCAAGCACTGCAGCGTGACCGTGGCATCGCGCCTGTAAGCTATGACCTCGGCCGGTCAAATGTCTCGAATGGCGCTCTTGGCCTGCTGCGAATCGGATTTCCTGACGCCAACGACGACTTGCGCGAGGAACTCAGGGTTGACTATCTCGACCGCTACGCAGCCGGCATTTGTGAACACTCGACCGTATTTGCTGGCCTGGAGCCGCTGCTGCTGGATCTCGATATGGCGGAGATCCCGTGGGGGGTCGTTACGAACAAACCGGCCTTTCTGACCGATCCGCTTCTACAGGCGCTCCAGCTCGCCGAACGCGCGGCCTGCTCTGTCAGCGGTGACACCCTGGCCCTGCGGAAACCGCATCCTGCGCCGCTGCTGCATGCATGTGATCTGGCCGGCGTCGACCCACAAGAAGCCATTTATGTCGGCGACGCGTCGCGTGACATCGAGGCCGGCCGGGCAGCCGGCATGGGCACGATTGCGGCCGGCTACGGCTACATTACAGACGATGACGATCCCGAGCGCTGGGGAGCGGACTTGATCGCAGGCGACACCCAAGAACTTGCCAAAATCGTACGCAAAGCGGTTAATCTGGACTCCTGATGATGTCCGTAGCGATCGACCCGCTGTACCTGCAGATCGGCGCGCCTGCAATGCTGGGCGGACTCGTCCTTGGCATGTTGCTGACCTGGCTCGTCTATCGACGCCGGCAAAAGCAGCTCCAGACGCAGATCAAGAACCAGGAAGCGTTGCAGCAGGAGCGTGAAATCGCTTTCGAGGCAGCCAATGCCCAGCTTACGCGTGCGTTCTCCGAGTTGGCCAACCAGTCCCTGCAAGCCAACAGCGAGAGTTTCCTGCGACTCGCCGAACAAAACCTCGGTACCCAGCAAGAGCGAGCCAAGCGCGAGCTTGGAGAACGGGAAAAAGCCGTTGAAAACCTCGTCAAGCCCATTCGGGACGCGCTCGATGCGGCCCAAAAGCAAATCGGCGAATTAGAGAAATCGCGCAGTGAAGCCTACGGCAGCATCCGCACCCAACTCGAAGCCATGCAGATCAGCCAGAAATCGCTGAAGCAGGAAACGCAGAATCTGGTCAACGCGCTACGGCGTCCGGAGGTTCGAGGGCGCT
>CAMYMP010000070.1 GCA_947259435.1 uncultured Woeseiaceae bacterium | reverse complement strand
GCCGGAGGTGAACGGCGATGCAATCGCCGACTACACGAACCGCGGCATTATCGCGAACCCGAATTGTTCGACGATTCAGATGGTCGTAGCCCTCAAGCCGATATACGACGCGGTCGGTATCGAGCGCATCAATGTCGCGACGTACCAGGCGGTCTCGGGCGCCGGCAGGAGCGCAGTGGAAGAATTGGTACGGCAGACCGCGACCCTGTTGAATGGTCGGCCACTCGAGGTAACAGGGGGCGGCAAACAGATCGCGTTTAATGCCGTGCCGCACATCGATGAATTCCAGGAAAATCGCTATACCAAGGAAGAAATGAAGATGGTTTGGGAAACGCGCAAGATATTCTCGGATAACGACATTCTGGTTAATCCTACGGCCGTGCGTATTCCCGCCTTCTACGGCCATTCCGAAGCCGTTCACATCGAGACCAGAGAGAAGATCACGGCCGAAAAAGCGTGTGAATTGCTGGCAAATGCACCGGGCGTGATCCTGCTCGATGGGGTAACAAACGGGGAATATCCGACAGCAGTCACAGAAAGTTCGGGTTCTGACGCGGTATATGTTGGTCGTGTGCGCGAAGACATTTCGCATCCACGTGGAATCGACCTCTGGGTCGTCTCCGACAACATACGTAAGGGCGCGGCTCTAAATAGCGTCCAAATTGCTGAAATATTGGCGAAAAACCATTTATAAGCTATAGTTCACGACCATATGTCAAAGCGGTCTGCCTGCCGTGATATGGACGCCTGCGGGCGTCATATGTGCGGTGCTTGGGGAGTTGGAGATTAAAACTATGTCGAGACGACTATCTCGAATCTCGCTTGCGCTTCTAGTCTTATTGTCCAGCGAGGTCTGGGCCCTGGGTCTTGGAGACATTCGCATGGACTCGGCGCTCAATGAGCCGCTGAGCGCGCGGATAGAACTGCTGGCGGCGAGTCCGGAAGAGCTCGAAGGCCTGAGCATTGCAATGGCGTCCGCTGCCACGTTCGAACGTTACGGTATCGATCGGCCGTTCTTTTTGCAGGGTATCCAGTTCAATATCGTTCGCAGCGGGCGCGCTGATGGCAATTACCTGCAGCTGAGGTCTGCTAAACCGATTGCTGAGCCGTTCATCACGTTCCTCGTCGAGGCATCGTGGTCGCGCGGCAGGTTGCTGCGCGAGTACACGGTTTTCCTCGACCCGCCCACATTCGCACGGCCCAGCGCAGACTCCGCGCCAGCCGTGCAGGCACCGAGCCGCACGGCGCCTGCAGACAGCGGTCGCATCGAGCGCGCGGCGCCGCCGCAGCCAGGCGCTGCGCCGGCACCGGCGCGGCCTCCGGCGCGTCAGGCGGCCCCGGCACAACCGAAACCACAAGCGCCGCGAGACGACACGCCCTACGACACCGCGGCAGGCGGGGACTACCAGGTCCAGCGCAGCGAAACGCTCTGGGGCATCGCGTCGCGCGTCCGCCCGGACAGTCGCCTGAGCATGAATCAGACGATGCTTGCCATTTTCGAGGCGAATCCTCAAGCCTTCGGCGGCAACATCAATATCCTGCGTGAGGGTGCGTCGCTGCGAATTCCGAGTGCTGATGAGATATTCCGAATCAGCCGCGGTGATGCAAATGCTGAAGCGCGGCGTCAGCATGCAGAGTGGACAGGCGGTACCGTGCCGCCGGTCGAAGACAGAACTACACGACCCAGCCTCGTGTTGGTGCCGCCTGACGACGACTTTGCGGCAGATACCCCCGGCGTGGACACGGCGCCCGACGCAGAACCGGTCTCGCGCGAGGAGGAGATCGAACAACGCATTGCAGAGCTTGAAGCCGATGTGCCGCAGCAGCAGTCGCTGATCGAAATTCGCGACAACGAGTTGGCCGCGCTGCGCCAGGAACTCGCACAAATACGCGGCGAAGTTTATGAACCACCTGTTGAGGACCCGTTCGTCGACGAGGAGCCGGGCGAGGATCCGTTCCCCGATTACGATGACATCATGGTCGAGGACGACGCCGATGATGTCGTCGCCGGGGATGAGGTGACGGTAGACGAAGCAGAGCCGACGGACATCGTTCGAGAGCAGCCCACCGCTGCCGAACCCGGCCTTGTCGATCGCGCGATGGAGCTGCTGAAAGGCTGGTGGATCATTATTGCCGGCGTGGTCGTGCTGGTTGGCGGTGCGCTCTTTTGGTTCATGCGCCGCAGCGGAGGCGATGACGACGATGTAGATTCCTGGCAGCCGCTCGACTCGGACGAGTTGAGCGATGATTCCTTGTCTGCGACGGAGAGTCTCAGGGCGCCGACTCGCGACGACGAATCGATCATGGTTGTCGAGCAAGAATCCACAGTGCGGGAGCCTGTCGACGATACTATCGAAGCGCCAGCGCCAGCGATCGGGGACGACGTCGACACCGAGGCAGCGACCGCTCAGTTTGATTCGCTTGAGGATACCTTCAGTAGCGAGACGGCCATCAATCTGGATCAGACGGATCCGATTGCCGAGGCAGATTTTCACATGGCCTACGGCCTGTATGACCAGGCGGCCGATCTCATCAACGGCGCACTGTCTCTCGAACCGGAGCGGCACGATCTGCTTACCAAGCTCTGCGAGATCTATTTCGTTTGGGGTAACCGTGATGCCTTTATCGACTCGGCGGGCCGGCTGAAATCGGCTGTTGGTGATGCAGGAAGCGCGGAGTGGGACAAGATTGTCATCATGGGGCAGCAGATTGCTGCAGATGATGCGTTGTTTGCGGGTGCCAGCGCGGCCGGCGCAACCAAAGAAGTCGACTTGTCGTTCGAGGCAGGAATGGACGAAAGCGGCGCCCTCGACATGGAGCTCATCTCGGACACAAACGTCGCCGACGACATCGTCGATTTGGGCGGTGATGTAGAAACGGTTGCCGCAGACGCCGGTGAAGACATCGACTTTTTTGTTGGCGGTGACGCTGCAGAATCCGACGTTGTCGCGCTGGACAGCGACGATACGAGCGAGAGCCCTACGATCTCGACGCCCGATTTCGATGTGACCAAAGAAATGGAAGCGGCGGCAGATGAGGCCACAGCAGAAATGCCGGCACCCGATTCGACACTGGAAACGCCGACGATCGAGGAACAATTTGAAGGGCTCGGAGGCACGGCCGAATTGCCGTCACTGGACGAGACATTCGCGGGCGAGGGTCAAACGGCCGACGCGACGGCCGAGATAAATCTCGATGATCTCGGGCTCGATATTGACAGTCTGGCGGAAACGGAACTTGCCTCGCTCGATGATCTCGACGCCACGAGTGAGACCGAGGTTCTCGAAGACACCGGGATCAACGAGGCCATCGCGGATGTGGACGCAGCGACTGGCAGGAATCTCGCGATCGATCCGGATGCCACCGGCGAGATGTCTGGTATAGATGAGGCCCTGCTAGATGCGACCGGTCTGACACAGGTGCTGCCGGACGATCTGGCGGTTGAGACCGCATCTGATGTGGGCGCAAAGTTGGGTGAGGACGACGCGACGATACTCGCGACCGGCTCCGGCGAGGACGATGCGCAAACGCTCGCTGACGATGCCGCGACCCTGTTGGCGAGTCTCGATGAAGATGAGGACGAGGGCGATTTTGACTTTGCCAAGACCGAGGCTTTGCCGAAGGAGGCGTTCACTGGTGACACGAACCTTGATGAGACAGGTGAGTTGCCGGCGGTTGCGAGCACGGACGTCGATCTCGATCTCGATGACCTGACGGCAGCGCTGCAGGTCAGCGACGCGGGCGACACTGTCGAACAAATGCGCGACGACGCAACGGTCGAACAGCCTCGTCCTGCAGTCAGCGACGAAAATGTCGCGACGGTTGCAATGGGGCCTGACGAGCTGAGCGATGATCTGTCCGATGCGCGCACGATGACCGAGGTTGGCACGAAACTCGATCTTGCGCGTGCGTATGTCGACATGGGCGACCCGGCTGGAGCTCGTTCAATACTCGAGGAAGTCCTGGACGAAGGTGATGAAGGCCAGCGGCAGCAAGCTCAGCAACTTCTGGACTTGCTACCGAGTTAAGTGCGCATTGCCCTGGGTCTCGAGTACGACGGTACTTCGTATAACGGCTGGCAGCGCCAGCGCAACCAAACAGGCGTGCAGCAGCGTGTCGAAGAGGCGCTGTCGGGGGTGGCTGATGAGACGATCGAGGTTGTCTGCGCCGGAAGAACCGACACAGGCGTGCACGCGTCGGGGCAAGTCGTGCATTTCGACACACGCAGCGAGCGCAGCCGACGCGGCTGGCTGCTGGGCGCCAACAGTAACCTACCGGACGATATCAGCGTAATCTGGGCGCAGCCTGTCGCTGACAGCTTTCACGCACGCTTCTCGGCGACGTCGCGGAGCTACCGCTACCTGATCCTCAATCGCCTCGAGCGCTCGGCGCTTTACCGACACCGCGCATGGTGGGTCTACGAAGCGCTTGACGCCGAGCGCATGCACGATGCAGCGCAGGTGCTCGCGGGACAGCATGACTTTTCGGCATATCGCGCCGCTGGATGTCAGGCGCCGACACCGATTCGCGAGATTACGTCGATCGCAGTCGCGCGCGACAACGACTGGATTACACTCGACGTGACGGCAAACGCTTTCCTGCAGCATATGGTTCGAAACATCACCGGCACGCTCGTCGCGATCGGACGCGGTGACGAAGCCGATGACTGGGCTGCGACGGTGCTCGCGGGTCAGGATCGAAAGGTTGGTGGCGCCGCGGCTCCACCGCACGGCCTGACGCTTGTCCAGGTCGGCTATCCGGCAGAATTCGATTTGCCGCCTAACCCAGACGCTAAATTGCGATAAGATGCGCGCATGAGTTGGTTCGAAAAACTAATGCCGTCACGCATCAGCACCGAGAAGCGTACGCGTTCCGTGCCGGAAGGTGTGTGGATCAAGTGCCCGAAGTGCGATGCGCAATTGTATCGGAATGAACTCGAGCGCAACCTGCAGGTCTGTCCGAAGTGCGATCATCATATGCGCATCAGTGCGCGTCAGCGTCTCGATTTTTTCCTCGATCCGGACTCACAAGAGGAACTGTCATCACGGCTTGAGCCTCAGGACCCGCTAAAGTTTCGCGATAGCAAACGTTACCGCGATCGTCTTGTTCAAGCGCAGAAAAAGACCGGCGAGAAGGACGCCATCGTCACGGTAAGCGGAACCTTGCACGGGCGTCCGGTGGTTGCATGTGCATTTGAATTTGGCTTTATGGGTGGCTCGATGGGATCGGTCGTCGGTGAGCGATTTGCGCGCGGCGCAAAGCATGCGGCGGAGAACAACATGCCTTTGGTGTCGTTCGCGGCGAGCGGCGGCGCACGCATGCAAGAGGCGTTGTTCTCGCTGCTGCAGATGGCCAAAACATCGGCGGCACTTGCCGATCTCGGTAGCAAGGGTGTCCCTTACGTCTCGGTATTGACCGATCCGACGACGGGCGGCGTCTCGGCAAGCCTGGCGATGCTCGGCGACGTCAACATCGCGGAACCCAACGCGTTGATCGGATTCGCGGGTCCACGCGTCATCGAGCAGACCGTAGGACAGAAGCTGCCCGAGGGCTTTCAACGTAGTGAATTCCTGCTCGATCTCGGTGCGATCGACATGATCGTGGAACGGCGTCAGATGCGCGATCAAATCGCGGATCTGCTCGCCAAATTCGAGCAGCGGCCAGGCCCAGTTACCC
>CAMYMP010000069.1 GCA_947259435.1 uncultured Woeseiaceae bacterium | reverse complement strand
CGGCGAGAAGTTGCGAACAGCCGGGAAGAGGGCATCGAGTTTCTGTTCAATCGGCAGCCGGTAGAAATTATTGGCGACCGGGGTGTAAGCGGCGTGAAGGTTATTGAGACGAAACTCGGCGAGCCTGGACCGGACGGTCGCCGCAGTCCCGAGCCGTTGCCAGGCACCGAGAGCATTCTGCCGGCGGACGCTGTCGTGATCGCTTTCGGTTTCAGGCCGAGTCCGCCGCCGTGGTTCGATGATTTCTCAATCGACACACTCCCGAGCGGTCGCGTGCGGGTTGCGACACACGGGCAGTATCCGTTTCAGACGAGCAACGCGAAGGTATTCGCGGGCGGCGACATGGTGCGAGGCTCCGACCTCGTAGTCACGGCCGTTTTCGAAGGACGAGAAGCCGCGAAGGGCATCGCCTCGTATCTCGATGTTTGAAATGAACATCGTTGAGGTGTTGCACGCACAAAATTGCCGAAACCCTAGACGCGTGTCCGCTTTCACCAATAGCTGCCGTTGAGCGTGGACCAGGTGACTGTCTGCTTCCGGCCAGTAGCAGTCAGTCAGAATTTCGCGACTCTGCTCCGAATATGAAGGGCCACCAAATCTTGGCAGCCCTTCTCACTTCAGAGACCTTAATCTTTACTCCTTTATCGTGCCGGTAAATTCTCCCTCTGGCTCGTCAAACAGGTCCGGAAAAACCGAGAAGAGGAATTCATACGGAACCGGAAACGATGTATACATTTCGATCAATTCCGTACCCTTGAAGTGCAGACCGTCGATGTCTCCCCCAATTCCTTTGCCACCAATCTTGAGATCGCCAATCCAGACGTCAAACCCCGCGAAATTGTAGTAAAAGCGCGTACCATTCCAGGTGCCACGCCAGTACTTAGTCGAAGTCATTACGTGTTTTTCGGGATAAAGCCCGTCTTTGTCACAGTCCGCCATTGGCACGATCTTCCATTTCCCCCAAACCGGGCCGCTGGAGTCAGCATCAAGGTTTCCGTTGACGGTGAACAGGCCGACACCAGTTATGCGCGGATCATTGTCATTTGTTCCCGCTACGCGGGATGTCATGCAAGACCACAAGACAGCGTCGCGAAAGTGTAAGCGACTCGTCTTCGAGTCCTCGTCCTCACAGTAGGGCATACCAAATGAATCGAACATCAACTCGCCACCGGGGCACGTAATAGTACCCGGCGATAGCGGATTATCTCGCCATCCCCAGTTATCGACGCCTTCAATTTGTGTGCGCGTGACACCCGCATTAGCTGGAGGACCTGCGAACACAGGAAATGCTAATACTAACAAGCCGATACTTAAGAGATACGTGGCTCTATTCTTCATGACAGCCTCCTCAGCATAATTACACTACTGCGGCAGCTCGGCGATCTTGGGTCCTTCGGGGAGTCATTGCTGGCTTCTCGGAGGAAGCGAGGACCCGTGGCTTTGCGTCCCTAAGTTTTCTCAGGTTTGCCTTTATCGCAAGCGTAATTATGGACTCTTAGAAGAGTTCGTCAATTCGGGGATATACGAATTTTTCGGCGCTATCGTGGTTATCGCTATTGTCCGCAACGGGTCAGTAGCAGTCGTTCAGATCATATTATCCGAGCGGCTGCTTTCGGATGTATAGGGGCCTGTCGCCAGTATCGAGTAGTGATCTTTTCCGACACTTTTAATAGCAGAAATTACCTGCCGCCTCCTACGGGTGCGCGATCTCGTCCTTCGTGAAAAGGTAGTCCTTCAGTTCTTTGTCGAACGCTGGGTCTTTTCGGCGTATCCACTCGAGCACCATTGCCGCATGCTCTTTTTCTTCGTCCCGATTGTGGGCGAGTATTGCGGCGAGCTCCTTGTCTTTGCACGCATCAACGCGCTGGTTGTACCAGTCGACTGCTTCGAGCTCTTCCATCAATGACGTAATCGCACGGTGCATGTCGCGTGTCTCATCGGCCAGCTCGCCGACCGGTTCGTGGTATCCCTCATTCGCCATTCGTATCTCCAGCTAAGGTAACGGTGACGGTAACGCCGTCTTCGGAATTCGTCGCCTCAATTGTACCGCGATGGCCCTCAGCGATGAGCCTGGCTATGTACAATCCAAGCCCCAGGTGTTTGTCGTCACCGCCGCGCCGCACCGAGACCATGGAGTCGAACAGCTGCGAACGCATCTGCTCGGGAAGCGGCGGTCCCGGGTTCGCAACGGTGAGCACCCGTGCGCCCTCGTCCACGCGCAAACCGATTGCTATCGTGTCGCCCTTCGCGCTGAAGTCGACTGCGTTGTCGATGAGCTTGTCGAGCATCTGAATGAGCAATTCGGGGGAACCCCGCATCATCGTCGTATCGAGATCCGCATCGAGCCTGAACGATCGATCGGGATAGACATCGCGATAGGCAGCAACCGTGGAGTTCAGCGCGGCACACAGGTCGAAGTTCTCGGGCTCGGCATGTTCCATCAATTCCTCGACGCGGCTCGCTTCGCTCATGGCCGTCAGGATTCTTCGCAATCGGTCGGCACCGTCGCGGGCCCTTGCCGCATAGCCCTGTGACGCTTCGTTCAGCGGTTCATGGTCAAGGTTTTCGAGGGACGACGTGACGATGGCGAGCGGCGTGCGTAACTCGTGCGACAGCTTCGATGCCAGCGAGCGAAGGTAATCGTTATAGTCAGCGAGTTGTCGCAGCACGTGCGAGAAACTGCGCGACAAGTCGCCAACCTCGTCACCGGCGGACGCGCTGGGCAGCGTGCTGCGCAGTCTGTCGGCGTCGAGAGCCTCTTCAGCCGCGACGCTGAGCTTGCGGATCCGTCGAGACAACCACGTTGCGTAGCCAAGGAGCGTCGCCGCGACAAGCAGGGTGGCGATGATCGTGACGTTCATTAGCCTGACGAGACCCTCGTTTGTCAGGCTGAGTATGGCCTCCGTTCCCTGCTGCAAGACCACGGCGCCGATTATCGTATCGTTGACTCTGATGGGCTCGGCCACGGCGACGACGGCTTTGCCACTGTCCGCGCTGCGAAACCAGCTGTCCGATTCGCGGCCGCCGAGGGCCTGTACGATGTAGTCCTGCCGTTCGCGGCCGCCTGGGTCCGGTTCGGCGAGCGCGGGTTCCTGGCCCGATTCCACCAGCGCATCGTAAGCGATCCGCAGCCACGCTGAACCGGCGCCGCCCGGAGGCGATGACCGCGCCGGCAGATCGCCACTGCTGGCGATGCGCCAGCCCGATGCATCGGTCACGAACAGGCGCGTACCGCGTTGTGCGAGGTTTTCCGCGATCTCGATAAGCCTCCGTGACGGCGTGACGAACGGCCCCGGTGTAAGCGCCTCGAAGCTCGCACTGCGTACCGGCGACTCGAGCTCGCCGGCCGTGTTGCTTACGACAATGCCAAGGTGCGTGCCGAGCTTGCTAACAGGGATGCGGGCCTCGATCTGATAACCGTTCGGCACGTCCTGCCAGTACGCAAGTATCTCCCGATCGAGTCTGAAGCCGTATTCGCTCTGCACAACCGTGACGATCTGCCCGGGTGCTTCGGCAGAGAAACTGATCGTTTCGTCAAGATAGAGGGGGCTCGTGTTGATCAGGCTCACTCGATCTGAAGAACGCGAACCGTTGTCGGGCGTTGTCGTGCCGGGCTGAGCGAAGATGACGTTGCGGTCATTGACTTCAACATAAAGATAGACAGCCTGGTCGAAAAGGCCGACGGCAAAAGACACGGGGCCATCGACACCGCGAACAATCTGTAGAGACTCGCGTTCAAGTGTCCAGTCATCGAAATAGCCGTCGATCTCGGGACGCGTCTCGAGACTGTGGCCATACAGCTGATCGCCGGATGTGTAGTTGGAGCCGGGCGGATCGGGAAATTCCTCGCGATACTGAGCGAGAGAATCGGCAATTGCCCGGGCCGTACCGGCGAGCATTTGCTGCTGGCCTGCGCGCAGCGCCGATTCGGTCTCGTGAATGAATTGATACCCGGCCCACGGCAGCACGAGTGTCAGCACACTGACGAGGAGTAACTGACGTTTGAGATTCATTGTGCGCCGGAGTGGCTAATCAGCAAGCCAGCGATAGCCCATACCATAGACAGTCTCTATCGCATCGAAGCTCGCATCGATCGCGACGAACTTGCGCCGAATGCGCTTGATGTGCGACGTAATCGTATTGTCGTCGAGCACAGCCTGCGCCGCATCCATGAGTTGCTGTCGGTTTTTTACATGGCCTGGATAGCGAGCCATCGCGTGCACGAGCCAGAACTCCGTCAGCGTCAGTCCGACGGGCTGGCTTTTCCAGAATATGGTCATCCGATCGGTATCGATCTCGAGATCGCCGCGCGCAATCCGGCCGCCCGTAGACTGGGGCTTTTGTAAGGCATCGAGGCGCCGGAACAGCGCAGCGATGCGCGCCATCAGGTGCGGCAGGCTGATGTCCTTGGTGAGGTAATCGTCGGCACCGAGGCGCAGTCCGGAGACGGCATCGAACTCACTGTCTCTGGCTGTCAGGAAGATGATCGGCAGCTCGGCGGCTCTTGCACGTAACTCGCGGCAAAGCTCGAATCCTCCTTCGACGTCATCTTTGAGGTTTATGTCGATCACGACGAGGTCGGGGAGTCGCGCATCAAATGCCTGCATCGCAGGGTCGCGCGCATCGTAGGCATCGACGACGTAGCCTTCGCGCTCGAACGCCGCCGCATAGTTGTCGCGGATGGCGGCTTCGTCTTCAACAATTGCAATTCGTTTGGCCACCAGTTTTTCCAGTAGTCGAATTCGGAGGAGCGACAATGACTGTTCCGGCCACAATTTGCCACATTCGGCCGGTGCATTGCCATGCTGCAGTCCGCAGCAGGGCGCTTTGCCTTGTTGCAATACATCGCAGGAGAGAGGGAGATCTGCGATGCACGAGAAAAAACTTAGCTCTCACATAGCCTGCATATCGCTGTTGCTGGTGGTGATGGTCCCCGGGCTGGCTTTGGCGAACGTGCCAAATCCCGCGGCGATGCAAAGCGGCAGCCTTTTGCTGCGCAATAATGAGGGTTACGCGACGGCACCGCTGCTGAACACCGACGTCAGCATCAACATCGGCGGACTCGTTGCGAGGGTCTCGGTGATGCAGGAGTTCAGGAACGAAGCCGAGGAGTGGGTAGAGGGCGTCTATGTATTTCCACTTCCGGACGAAGCCGCTGTTGATCACATGCGCCTGTATGTCGGAGATCGCCTTATCGAGGGTGAAATTCGCGAGAAAGAACAGGCCAGAAAAGAGTACGAGCAGGCAAAACAGGCAGGCAGGAGGACAAGCCTCGTTGAGCAGCAACGCGCGAATCTGTTCACAACCTCAGTTGCAAACATCGGCCCCGGCGAGACCGTCATAGTTGAAATCGAGTATCTCGAGGACATTCGTTATAACGACGGATCCTTCAGTCTGCGATTCCCAATGACGCTGACGCCGCGCTATATACCAGGAGAAGCGCTGTCGGATCGACAGGGCGGCGGCTGGTCACCGGATACGGCGCTGGTACGCGACGTGATTACGGCCCCGATGGTTGCTGTGTCGCGCGGCCACAGGGTGTCGCTGCAGGCGAGCCTCAATGCCGGCATGCCGCTCGAGATCATTGCCAGCCGCTATCATCCGGTGAACGTTGGCGAGTCGGGCGGTCAATACACGGTCTCGCTTGCCGCAGGGCAGATCGCGATGGATCATGACTTCGAACTGCTGTGGCGGCCGGTACCGTCGGCGGCGCCACGCGCAATGGCGTTCGCCGAGACGATCGACGGCGAACCGCATTATCTGTTCATGATCATGCCGCCTGATACCAGCGAGCCGTCCCTGGCGCGGTTGCCGCGCGAGATGATCTTCGTTATCGACACGTCCGGCTCCATGCACGGCGTGTCGATCGAGCAGGCGAAACAGGCGCTGAGCCGCGCGCTCGACGGCCTGCAACCGGGTGACCGGTTCAACGTCATCGAATTCAACTCATATCCGAACCCGCTGTTCGCGGACAGCATGCCCGCCACTGCGGCCAATATCGGCATGGCGCAGAATTTCGTCAGGATGCTGCAGGCGAACGGTGGCACCGAAATGGCTTCGGCGCTGCGCTACGCCCTGCGCACGCCGCCGCCGGAGTCTTACTTGAGACAATTGATCTTCATCACCGACGGTGCCGTCGGAAACGAAGAGGGCCTGTTTGGGCTCATCAATGCGCGCCTCGGTAATGCGCGCCTGTTTACGGTTGGCATCGGTTCCGCACCGAACAGCTGGTTCATGCGCAAAGCAGCGGAGACCGGGCGCGGCACGTTTACGACGATCAGCGCGCTGCACGAAGTGGGTGAGAAAATGGATCGCCTGTTTCGCAAGCTCGAAAGCCCCCAGGTTACGAACATCGATATGGAGTGGCCGAGCGGTACCATCGTGGACAGTTACCCCGCAATCGTGCCCGATCTTTATCTTGGGGAACCGATATCCGTCAGGGTGAAAGCGTCCGGGCCGTTTCGGCCGGGTGGTTCAATCCGCATTGCGGGCGACTCGACGGCCGGTGCATGGTCACGTGACGTCATCCTGGACATCGACGTGCAGAGCCCGGGCGTCGGCGCGCTGTGGGCGCGGGCGCGTATTGCAGACCTGCTCGATAAACAGCGCCGCGGCGCGGATGCCGATCAGACACGCTCGGCAATCGTGCAGACCGCGCTTGCGCACCACCTCGTCAGCAAGTACACGAGCCTGGTCGCTGTCGACAAAACGCCTGCCCGACTGGCCGGCGATCCACTCCTGAGCGAGCGGGTGCCCAACCTGATGCCGCACGGCCAGAGCGGAGCCGCCATATTCGGCTTTCCGGCTACCGCAACCAATGCGCCGATACTTCGGTTCACGGGAACGCTTACGTTACTGGCAGCGCTGTTGCTTCTGACCATGTCGGCGCTGCAGAGGAAGGTGCCTCATGGCCCGGCGCGCTAGCTCAACACGGAAGCTGATTATGGCTTGCTTGCTCTGTCTCGGCTTCTGGCAACTCGGTCAGGGCGCGTACATTCCGGCCAAGGCGTGGTTCGCCCAGGAACTCATGCAGCGCGCCTGGGCGCGGTCGGGTGAGGAGGGCGACCAACAGGCGCCGTGGCCATGGGCGGATACCTGGCCCGTGGCGCGGCTAACTGCAAAGTCAGGCGACGTTGATCTGATCATTCTGGCCGGTGGGTCCGGACGTACGCTCGCGTTCGGTCCTGGCCACCTGAGCGCAAGTTCATTGCCCGGCGACTCAGGCAACAGCGTCATCGCCGGGCACAGGGACACG
>CAMYMP010000068.1 GCA_947259435.1 uncultured Woeseiaceae bacterium | reverse complement strand
GGCGCCATGGCCAGCGTCGGCCAGCCGGCCGCCGCCGCGTGTTCGATGCCGGTCAGTGCACCGTCGCCATCGAATGAGGCGTCGAACTTCGCGACCGACGGCGAGCGGACGCAATCGAAACGGCTGTCTTCGCTGCGCTGGAAGATCAGCTTGACCGGTCGACCGAGTTCGCGTGCCGCGAGCGCGGCCGGAATCATCTGATCGCCGAACAGGCGCCGACCGAAACCGCCGCCGAGATAATACTGGTGGATGACGATGTTCGACTCCGGCACTTCGAGCGCTTTCGCGAGAAACGGCAGAATCAGCGACTGCCACTGATTGCCCGAATGGATATGGAATACACCATCGACAAATTCGACGAGCGCGTTCTGCGGTTCCAACGTGAAATGCAGCGCGGTGCTCGTACGATACGTTGCCGTGTGCGTCTTCGCAGCGCTCGCGCGCGCCGCCGCAACGTCGCCATCATCGACAACCTTGACGCCGCTCGCCGAATCCGCGGCGAGCTTCGCGCCTTCGGCCAGAATATGCGCTTCGCTGACAGCTGCCGTCGGTCCTGCCGTCCAGTCGACGTTTACGGCATCGGCGGCTTTCATCGCTGCCGGGAAGTTCTCGGCGATCACGACGGCCCAGCCCTGCAGGATTTCGCTCGGATCGCTAAGCACTAGCGTGCGCATGTAACCCGGAATGTCTTTTGCCGCCGTGTCGTCGATCGATTTGATCGTGCTGCCGTAACGCGTGGGTGGAATCAGCGGATGCGCATACACCATGTCGGGCAGTTCGGTATCGAGTCCGTACACAGCTTCGCCACGCGACTTGGCAGGCACATCGAGCGCGCTCGTGGGTTTTCCGATCAGGCGGCGTTCTTCGGCAGGCTTGATAGGCATCGCCGCCAGCTCTTCGTCCGAGAACGTGCGGGTGATGTCGCTCTTCGCGACGATATCGGCAAACGACACCTTCTCGTCTCCGCAGATCACATTGCCGCCGTGCGCTTTGCAGTCTGATTCTGCAACGCCGAGCATTTTGGCGCCTTCCTCGATCAATACCGTGCGACCGGCCGCGCCGGCTTGCGACAGCATTGCAAACGTCGTGAACACCGACCACGAACCGCCCGTAACCATATAACCCCATTTCGGATCGCTGTCGACGTGCTTGATCGACACCTTGCTCCAGTCCGCGCCGAGCTCATCGGCAACAACGCGGGCCAATGCCGTGCCGACGTGCTGGCCCATCTCGGCCTTGGCAATATTGACAAGCACGCTGCCGGTACCGTCGACCACGAACCACACGGCTGGTGAGAACTGTTTGCTGGCGCCCGCCGCAAGATCACTTGCTGCATCATCGCGGCTGCAGCCCGGCAACACCGTGCCGAGGCCCATAATCAAGGTTGTGCCCGCGGTGCCCGCGATGAACGTGCGTCGGCTGATCGGTGCTGTCTGTTTTGGCATCACCATGATTACGCCTCCCCGCCGTTCGCGGCGCGTTTGATCGCCTTGCGAATGCGTGTATAGGCCATGCAGCGGCATACATTGCCGTTCATGGCTGCGTTGATGTCCGCATCGCTCGGACTCGAGTTGTTCTCGAGCAGATAAGCCGCCTGCATGATCTGGCCGGACTGGCAGTAACCACACTGCGGCACCTGCTCCTCGACCCAAGCCGACTGGAGTGCCTTACCTGTGTCCGAATCAAGTCCTTCGATCGTCGTTACCGAGCGGTTTGCCGCAACGCTGACCGGCGTGACGCAGGAGCGCAGCGCAGACCCGTCGAGATGCACGACGCAGGCGCCGCACATAGCAATACCGCAGGCGAATTTGGTGCCTTTGAGTTTCAGTTCGTCACGGATGACCCAGAGCAGCGGAGTGTCGGGCGGGCTGTCGGATGTAACGGCCTGGCCGTTCAGTTCGAATTCGATCACGGTGCACCTCGTGTTGTTTTCGGCATCAGGGCTAGTTTAGTACACTGCGTGATCGAATTCAGTCCGGCCAGACAATGCTCAGAAAGCTTATCGATCAGGTAGTTGATGCCATCGCCTCGGAGAGCTCCACTGAGGCGGACGCGGCGGATCACGAGGCGGCGTTGCGCATGGCAACGGCCGTGCTGATGCTCGACGTTGCGCGGGCCGATCACGTGTTCGAAGAGGCCGAATTCGATCGGGTGCTGAAGCTCATCGAGACGCATTTCGAACTGACGCCCGAGGAGTCGGCGGAACTCGTCAATACGGCCGGCGACAAGGCGGAAGACCTGACATCCGTGCACGATCTGACTCAGCTCTTGCATGAACACCTGGACGATGCCGACAAAGCCCGCATCGTCGGCTTGTTGTGGCAAATCGCCTACGCCGACGGGCGGCTCGACAAATACGAGGACTCTCTCGTGCTGAAGATCAGCGACTTGCTCTACGTCAGCCGCGGCCGCGTCATGCGTCTCAAGCATGACGCCGCGCGTGCGGCGCATTGAGCGCGGCTGCCAATCCGATGCACGTTCTGGTACTGGGCGGGGGCGTCATTGGTGTGACGACCGCGTTCTACCTGGCGCAACGCGGCTGCGATGTCCCGGTCATCGACCGCGAGGATGGTGTTGCCTGTGGCGCGAGCTATGCGAACGCGGGCCAATTGTCCTACAGCTTCACCGATTCGCTCGCGAAACCTTCCTTTTTCGCCGAATTGCCGGGTCTGATGCTCGGGCGCGAACCGGGTTCAAAGGTTCGGATCGACCCTCGGTTGATAGGCTGGGGACTTCGCTTCCTGGCCCAGTGCAGATCACAGCGCGCCGCGAAGAACACGATCACCCTGCTCAGGATCGCGCTGCGCTCCGCCGAGCTCATGAAGGACTTTCTGCAAACCGTGCCGATCGAGTTCTCGCATCGGGCTGCCGGCAAACTAATACTGCTAACCGACGAGAAGCAACTCAGCTCAGCTCAAAAGTCCTGTGCGCTCAAACGTGCGAACGGTTGTGAGACGGACGTGCTGTCTCGCGAAGAATCTCTATTGATCGAACCCGCGCTTCAAGAGATCAACGAGGATTTCATTGCAGCCGTGTACTCGAAGGAAGACTCGATTGCGGACTCTTTTCAGTTCACAAGCCGCCTGCGCGAACACCTCGAATCGTCCGGGCGAGTGACGTTTCGGCTCAATACGGAAGTCCGGGAAATAGAAACCGTGCAGGATCGTTTCAAGAGCGTTGCACTGGAAAACGAATCTATTGCGGCTGACGCGGTCGTGGTGTGCGCTGGAGTGCAGAGCTCCGCGTTGCTACGGCCATTGGGAATACGTTTGCCGATGTACCCGGTGCGCGGCTACAGCGTGACGTTGCCCGTGGCTGACGCTTCGCCGTCGGCGAGTTTCACGGCACTGCGCCGCAGGTTGGTGATCGGGCGGCTTGGCGACAGTGTCAGGATCGCGGGTTTTGCCGACTTTGTTGGCAACAAAACAGATGGCGATCAGGAACGCATCCAGTCGCTATTGCAACTCGCCAGAGAAATTGCGCCCGGGGCCGCCGATTACAGTGCGCCCGACCATCGGCCATGGGCAGGTAACCGCCCGATGACACCGGACGGACAACCTTTCGTCGGCCCGAGTACAGTCAAAGGAGTTTATCTGAACACCGGGCATGGCATGCTGGGGTGGACACTGGCGCACGCCTGTGCGGCTGATGCCGCCGATGCCGCTGTGCAGTAACGTCAGATTCAGAGCGTCTCGAGTACGCGCTCGAGTTTGGCTTTCACCTCATCCGCCAGAGGATCGACATCCGGATTGTCGACCAGCGACAGCACGCTTTTCGGATCCATGAAACTGACCGATACTGCTCCGGCTTCATCCTGACGAACCAGAACATTGCACGGCAGCAACAGACCGATGTCGGGTACGGCGTTAATCGCCCGATATGCCAACGCGGGATTGCACGCGCCGAGAATTCGATACGGCGGCATGTCTTCGCCGAGCTTTTCTTTCATCTTCGCCGCGACGTCGATGTCAGAAAGCACACCGAAGCCTTCGGTTTGCAGGTCGGCCGTTACTTTTTCGATAGCGGCGTCGAATTTCATGTCAACGATCTTGCCAAACCCAAATTCGGTTTCCATCAATGTGTCTCCGCTTCAGCAGGCAGTTCGGTTCCACAGTAGATATCGTGCAGCAGGTGAATGATCCGGTCTGCCGGCCCTTCGGCCAGTGAGTAATAAATAGTCTGCGACTCGCGCCGTGTGTGCACGAGGCCTTGCTGGCGCAGCCGGGCGAGTTGTTGGGAGAGAGCCGACTGACTCAGGGGGATCATTGCGTTTAAATCGCCGACCGAGCGTTCGCTCTCGGCCAGCGTACACAGAATCATCAGCCGGCTCTCATTGCCCAGGGCTTTCATGAGCCCCGCCGCATCCGGGGCATGCTCGCGCATCTGCTCGATGCGCTGAGCTATAACATCTTGTTTACTATCTGTTTTCTGAGCCTCTGCCATGAAATCATCCGATGTTCATCGGTGGTTTGGCAACAGTATAGACGATACTAAATTAGAAAGCGATAATTTATGCTTTACTAATTTAGTAGATTGTCATATATTAGCGATCGCTAAAGTAAAAGGGCTTGCGAAAGGAGCTGTGCCGTATGAAACACTTTGTCATCCATGTCGCGACGGAACGACCGCGGACGGTCTATGCCGTCATCGTGCTGCTCGTCGTGGTTTTCGGTGCTTTGATGACGCGCATCCAGATCGATACCGATCCGGAGAACATGTTGCCGGCAAACCAGAGCGACAGGGTGTTTCACAACGCAGTTGAGCACCGCTTTACGTATCACGATGCAATCGTGGTCGGGATCGTTAACGAAACGCATCCGGACGGTATCTACAACATTGAGTCGTTAACGGCATTGCACAATTTGAGTCAGTCGATTCTCGAACTCGACGGCGTCATTACTCCGGATCTCGCGTCACTTGCCAGGGTCGATAACATCGATCAGGAAAGTCCCGGCGTAATTCGATTCGAATGGTTGATGCGGGACGCTCCGGTTACCGCCGAGCAGGCGCTGCACATTCGCGACAAAGTCAATCGCCTGCCATTGCTGAAAGACTCGCTCGTATCCGGGGACGGCAATGCAGCCATGATCTATGTGCCGATAGCCAGTAAAGATCTGAGTTATCCGCTGGCACGCGAGATTCAGTCGCTCATCGAGAACCTGGACTCCGACGATGCGTACCACATCACGGGTCTGCCCGTTGCCGAGGACACGTTCGGCCATGACATGTTCGTACAGATGGGCATATCGGCGCCCCTCGCCGGCCTGATGATCTTCGGACTGATGTTGTACTTCTTCCGCAGCGCACAGCTCGTGATCGCACCGATGCTGGTCGCTATGGCGACCGTCATCATCAGCATGGGCCTCCTGATCGGCATGGGTTTCACGGTCCATATCATGAGCTCGATGATCCCGATCTTCCTGATGCCTATCGCCGTCGTCGACTCCGTGCACATCATGTCGGAGTTTGCCGATTCCTACCGCCCCGGAGCAGATGCAAAGGTTGTCATCTCACGCGTGGTCGAGCATCTCTTTACGCCGATGCTGTTTACCTCCCTGACGTCCGCTGTGGGCTTTCTCTCGCTGATGCTGACGCCGATTCCTCCCGTGCAGGTTTTCGGCGCGTTCGTTGCTTTCGGCGTGCTGCTTGCGTTCATCCTGACGATAGTACTGATACCTGCCTATATCGTGCGCATGAATCCGGCAGC
>CAMYMP010000067.1 GCA_947259435.1 uncultured Woeseiaceae bacterium | reverse complement strand
CAAAAACAATGGCGGACTAATCCGTGACTACGAGGTCGGGGAGAAGCTGTCGCCCGAAGCGGTTGTTGGCGTCGATTGCGACATCCTGGTTCCGGCCGCACGTCCTGACGTTATTCGCGCCGACAATCAGGCGACGGTGAAGGCTAAACTGATCGTACCGGGTGCCAATATCGGCATCACCGATGAAGCAGAGATCATGCTGCACAAACGGGGCGTCTTCTGTGTACCCGATTTCATCGCGAACGCCGGTGGCGTTATTTGTGCTGCCGTCGAATACGGTGGCGGTACGGAAGGACAGGTGTTCCCGATCATTGACGAGAAGATTCGTGGCAATACGGCCGAGATGCTCGAACGCGTGGTGCGCGGCGACGTATTACCTCGTGACGCTGCTGTCGCGATGGCTCGCGAACGTGTCGAAGCAGCAATGCAGTACCAGCGCTTTAATTCAGGGCGCGGGCTTGAGAAGCCTGGAGTCGACTTCGTAATGCGAGCCGTCAGCTGATACCAGATTAACCTCCCAGATCTCCTCATCGGGGATCTGGGTGCGCTCACGGCCAGGGAGCGCGCGTTCGTCGTCCACCTGGAGTCCCCAGACGCGGACGTGCCGCATGCCCGCGACCGGAATGCGGTCACCAGCAAAACGCGCCCGCAAGGCCGCGTCGACGTCGCCGCTGGCCCATGTCGCGTAACCGCAGTCAATGATCGCGGTCACTTCGGCAGGGGCGTCAGGTGTGGTTTTTGACTCGCTCAATATTCTCTCCCCGATCCTCGCATTAACGCATTTCGCGCGGCGAAACATCAATCAGGATTTTCCCGGATATTGTATCTCGAGGTTCAGACATATATATACCGCGCTGGCAGGAGGCTGCCAGCGTCAAATCGGGATGGAGGTGAGTTATATGTCAATGCTGCACAAAATCGAGCCCCGCAAGAGGCTTGTTGACGTAAAACGGACCGCGCCTCTCGCCCGCAGCATGGAGGAGTTCTTCGAGGACTTCCCACCACGCCGCTGGATGGAGACGTTTGAGCCCTTTGGAATGAAGTGGCCGATGGGTATCGATATGGAGCGGAGTTTCCGCGTCGATATTCTTGACCGCGACAAAGAGCTTGTAGTCCGGGCAGAACTCCCGGGCATCGAAGACGACGTCGAAGTCACAATCTCCGGCGACCGCCTGATGATCGAGGCTGAGAGGGAGTTTGAAGAAGAAGAGAAGAAAGACACGTTCTATCGGCATGAGCTCGGCTACGGCGAGTTCATGCGCACGATTGCTCTGCCAGTCGGAGTCGACGTCGAACACGTCGAAGCCGAACTGAAAGACGGCATCCTGAACGTAATTCTTCCGAAACTGGAAGTGGCCGAACGCCACACTGTTAAAGTCGCCTGAAGACGAGTAACGCAGGTGTGACAGCCGGGGCGACACTTGTTGCCCCGGTTTTTATTTGCGCGTGCGTGCCCACCACAGCCGGACGCCCAGCAATACGGCGAGAATCGTTGCATATATCAGCGGTTCGGTGATGTCTTTCTTCACCTGCCACCAGTAGTGCCAGACGCCGAGTATCCCGACCACGTAGACGCTGTTGTGAATTTGTTGCCAGCGTTTGCCAAGGCGTCGTCGCATCCCGTTCGTCGAGGTCACGGCCATGGCCGTTAGCAGTACAAGCGCCGCAAATCCGATCGTGATGAACGGTCGCTCGGCCAGGTCTTCTAAGATTGCCGACCACAACAGTCCCTGGTCGAGAATCAGCCAGGCCAGAAAGTGCATCAATACGTAAAAGAAGGCGAACAAGCCGAGCATTCGGCGAAAACGGAGCAGCCAGTTGTAGCCGGTCAGGCGGCGCAGCGGCGTAACGGCCAGCGCAATCAGAATGAATCGCAGTGCCCAGTTACCAAAGCGGTCCTGTATCTCCTCGACCGGATTGGCGCCGAGTTGCCCCGACAGGCCGAATGCATCGGTGACCACCAGGGCCGCCGGAACCAGGCAGAGCAAGAAGATGATCGGTTTCCAGATGAACCGAACTTGTTGCAAGGTGTTCACTCGTGTCAGAAGTTCTTGCGCAGATCGAGTCCATCGTAAAGGTGAGCAACGTGTTCACCGTAGCCATTGAACATCAGCGTCGGCTGTTTGCTAGCAAACAGGCCGGCACCGATACGACGTTCCCGTGCCTGGCTCCAGCGCGGGTGGTCGACCCCGGGGTTGACGTTGGCATAGAAGCCATACTCGCGTGGCGCCGCCATTTCCCAGCTTGTCGGCGGCTGTTTTTCAACAAAGCTGATGCGAACGATTCCCTTGATGCCTTTGAAACCGTACTTCCAGGGCACAAC
>CAMYMP010000066.1 GCA_947259435.1 uncultured Woeseiaceae bacterium | reverse complement strand
TGGATTTGTCAAAAACGGTTTTCGTGGTGCGGCGCTGATAGTAGCAGCGGCGGCCATTGTTGCGTGCAGCAGCGGCGACGGCGTCAGCATCGGCACGGGTCAGGATCCTGACCCTGTCGTAATCGATTTTCCGATCGCGTATATCCGTGCACCGATTCCACAGGACGACAACGGCGACTTCGAACAGAACGATTTCCGTGAGCAAATTACGTTCGATTTCGGTGCGGACCTTTTCTTCCGTGATCGCGCATCGCCCAGCGCAGAGGCAATCAACATCACGGGCGATCTGACACAAGGTCTGGCTGCTATTCGGGATGTCGAAATCGCCTATGACGGCAGCACGCTGCTGTTCGCCATGCGTTACCCGTTCGATCCCGACGTGGATGAGGATGACCTGCCAACCTGGAACATCTGGAAATACACTTTTGAAGGCGGCGTGCTGGAGCGCGTGATCAAGTCCGACCTGACCGCTGAAATCGGTCATGACATCATGCCGAAGTACCTGCCCGACGGTCGCATCGTGTTTTCGTCGACGAGGCAAACACGCTCGCAGGCTGTTCTGCTTGACGAAGGCAAGCAGGGTTTTCCCGCGATGGACGAGGATCAGAACGAGTACACGTTCAATCTGCACCTGATGAACGACGACGGTCTCGGGGTCGAGCAGATTTCCTACAACCAGAGTCACGACCTCGACCCGGCGCCGCTGGCGAATGGCCAGATCGTGTTCAGTCGCTGGGACCATGCCGGGCCCAACAACGACGCCGTTAACCTCTACCGCATGAACCCGGATGGCTCGGGTCTGGAACTACTGTATGGGCAACAGAGTCATGCGACCGGCACTGACGGAGAGATCGTGCAGTTCACGCAACCGCGTGAGCTCGAAGATGGCCGCATCATGTCGTTGATCAGGCCGTTCACTGACACCGAAGGCGGCGGCGAACTCGTGGCCATCGACACGCCGCAGTTCGTCGAGATCATGCAGCCAACAGCGCCGAATGTCGGTCTGGTCACCGGCCCCGCGCAAGAAGATGCGACCGTAAATCAGGTTTCAACGATTCCCGGTGAACCGTCAGTCGGTGGCCGATTCAGTTCGGTCTATCCAATTCTCGATGGTACCGACCGCCTGCTCGTAAGCTGGAGTCAGTGCCGTTTGCTCGAACAGCTGATGGATGATGGTGATCCACTCACGGATGATACGGCGATCGTGCCGTGTACCGGTGATCGGCTTGCGAACCTTTTTGTACAGCCCGATCCCGATAATCCCGTGACACCGGATGTCGGCACGTTCGTGGTCGCACCGCCGCTGTACGGAATCTGGATGTACGATCCGGTCGCAGGCACACAGCTGCCGGTCGTTCCGGGCGAAGAGGGTTTCATCTTTACTGAGGTCGTGGCTGCGGATCCGAAGGTTGCACCGCCGGTTGTGCTCGACGGCAGTGATGATTTCACCATGGATGCCACGCTCGCGGATGCGGGCGAAGGCGTGCTCAATATTCGCAGCGTTTATGACTTTGATGGTGGCGCGATCGTCGATATTCCGACGATGGCCGATCCCGTGCAAACAGCTGCTGCCGATCGCCCGGCACGATTCCTGCGTATCGAAAAAGCGGTGTCGCTTCCGGACGAAGACATCGTAGACCTCGACAATACAGCTTTCGGTGTCACAACCGCATTTGGCATGAAAGAAATCGTGGCGTACGCGATGATCGAACCGGACGGTTCTGTGATTACAAAGGTACCCGCCAACGTTGCCCTGCAGATCAGTGTCGTTGACGAGTATGGCAAGCGCATCACGGCGCGCCACCAGAACTGGATTTCCGTGCGGCCGGGCCAGGAACTCAAATGTAACGGTTGCCACGTGGCGAACAGCGGTCTGTCACATGGCCGCTACGATGCGTTTGACTCGGCCTATGCCGGCGCGCCAATGGGCCTGTTCGAATTCCCGAATACGAAAATGGAGTGGTATATTGCTCAGCCTGGCGAAACGATGGCCGAGGTTCGTACGCGCGTAACGTGTGAAAACGACGGCTGCTCATCGCTCGAGCCCTCGATGAACGTCATCTATCGCGATGTGTGGACGGCCGATCCGGCCATTCAGGCGAACAACGCCGATATCGACTACCGCTACACGGGTGCCGGTCTGATCGTGGGGTTGACGACTCCCTCGCCGACGACCCTGGCTTGCGAGGGAGACTGGCAGGCGTTCTGCCGCAGCGTGATCAACTACGAGTCGATCATTCACCCCATCTGGAGCCAGCCGCGGCCCGTATTCGACGTCGATGGCAATCCAGTGCTCGACGGCGATGGTGTGCAGATCGACAATAATTGCCTGGGCTGCCACACGCCGATTGACCCGGCGAACGCGGCGGTTCGGGTACCGGCAGGTCAGCTCGAACTGCAGGACGGGCTGTCGCCCGACGAACCGGATCACTTCCATGCCTATCGCGAGCTGTTAGTTACTGATAATCTTCAGGAAGTGGTCGATGGCGCATTGGTCGATGTGCTACAGCAGATTGGCGTTGATATCGACGGGAACCCGATACTCGCCCCAATTCCGATCGCCTCACCGGCAAGTGCTGCGGGTGCGCGCGCTTCGGGGGATTTCTTCACTCGTTTTGAAGACCCTGCTAATAGTCACTACAACATGTTGTCTAGCGCGGAGAGACGCTTAATTGCGGAATGGTTAGATGTTGGAGCCCAGTACTACAACAATCCTTTCGACGTCCCGCAGTAACTCGTCCGCCTGGTGTGCATGCCTTATCGCACTCGTGCTACTGGCAGTCACACCCCGACACGCAGAAGCCGCCGACGACGTATTACGCACAGTGGCGGTCGCCGATCCGTATCTGGAATTGCATACGGGGCCGGGTCGCGGATTCCCTATATTTCATGTCGTTGATCGCGGCGAGTCGGTTGACATCGTGATGCAGCGCACCGACTGGTACCTCGTCAGGGCCGACAACGGCACGGAGGGCTGGGTAGATCAGGCGCAGATGGAACTGACGCTCAAGCCCGACGGTTCCGAGGTCGATTTTGCCCGGGCAACGCTCGAGGACTTCACGAATGCTAAATGGGAGGGCGGAATTCTGGCCGGTGACTTCGGTGGCGCTAACATCATATCGCTCTATGGCGGGTACTCGCTCAACCCGCATGTCTCGATAGAGGTATGGGGTTCACAGATTTTGGGAAATTTTTCGAATGGCTGGATGGGCAGTGTTAACGTCGTTCATGAAACCTGGCCGGATTGGCGCTTTTCGCCATTCTTCACTCTGGGCGCCGGTGTTATTCACACCTCGCCGAAGTCTACGATCATCCAGGGCGATGATCGTACCGATCAGGTCGGGCACGTAGGCGCAGGCCTGCGTGTGTATGCGACCCGACGCTTTTTATTGCGCGCCGAGTACAAGAGCTATGTGGTTTTCACGAGCCGCGACGATAATGAGGAAGTAGAAGAATGGAAAGTCGGTTTCGCGTTCTTTTTCTGATCACGTTGGTGATCATGCTCTCGGGCTGTGCAGCCACGAAGAAGCTGTTCAGGATCGGTAACGAAGAGGCGCCGCCGCCCACGTCCGAGCCACCGGGACAGGTTATCGATCCGCAGGTCGAGCGACGCGAGATCAAAGAACCCGCGATCGATCGCGAGGATTTCGAGCTCGGTGCTTTTGCCGGCATCATGAATATCGAGGACTTCGGCAGCGATACGGTCTATGGCGTTCGACTCGCTTATCACGTCACCGAGGGTTTCTTCGTGGAAGCCACGGTCGGGCAATCGGAAGCAGGTCTGACGAGTTTCGAGGTTCTCTCGGGTGGGGCCCGGTTATTCGATGACCGCGACCTGCTGTATTACAACCTGAACCTCGGTTACAACATACTGCCCGGCGAGGTCTTCATCGGCGAAGGTCGTGCCTATAACACCAATTTCTATTTGATCGCGGGTCTCGGCTCCACACGATTCGCGGACGATGACCGCTTCAGTGTCAATTTCGGTGCCGGATTCCGGTTCTTGCTGACCGATTCTGTCGCCATACACGTGGACTTCCGCGATCACCTTTTTGACGTCGATGTCCTGGGCCAGGAGAAGACGGTTCACAATCTCGAGGGTACCGTCGGCGTGACGGTGTTCTTCTGAGGCAGGGTTCACGGTTTTGGTCGGACAGGCAGGGATAGAGTAGGGGTATGGTTATGCAATTCAACAAACTAGGGCGATTTTTGCTGCTTTTTGCCGTTCTCGCAGGAATGGCCGGATGCAGCAATTTCGAGCCGTGGGTCAAGCCCTACGAGCGCGACAGGCTCGCCGACCCAATCATGGCACTGGATACCGCCCCGGTCTCGAGTTCCTACATTCAGCACGTCTACGAGGCACGCGAAGGCGCTCGTGGCGGCGAGGGAGCCGCTGGCGGTGGCTGCGGCTGTAACTAGGACTGCCTGAGGGACCATGAGACTCTGGCGCGGCATCTTCGTCCTGACAATCGGGCTGTTGCTCGGCAGCGGCGCGGTGGCCGGCGTATTGCCCGAAGACCGGACCGATTTCCTGTACCACCTGTACGATGGCGGCGGCGTGGCCATTGACGGGCCCTCGGTCCTCGTGCGCAAGCAGATCGGCAAGAGCACGTCGGTGGTCGGCAACTACTACGTCGACATGATCAGTTCGGCCTCGATCGACGTCATCACGACAGCCAGTCCGTACGACGAGGAACGCACGCAGTGGTCACTCGGTATGGACTACCTGCGCGGCAATACGACGATGAGTGTCAACTACGTTAGCAGCGTCGAATCCGACTTCGATGCCAAGACCTACAGCTTTGCGGTGAGTCAGGATATGTTCGGCGATCTCACGACGCTGACGCTGAGCTATGCGCTTGGCGATGATCTTGTCGGCCGCTCCGACGACCCGACTTTCGAACGCGACAACGACCGCCAGCAATATGGTGTTGGCATTACACAGATTCTGACGCGCAACCTGATCACGTCGCTGAACTTCACAACGATTACGGACGAAGGTTTCTTGAACAACCCGTATCGTACCGTGCGCTATGCCGATTCCGGGGTAGGGCGGGGATTTAGCTACGAGGCCGAGTTGTATCCGAACACGCGCACGAGCAACGCGGTCGGATTGCGGGCAAAGTACTATCTGCCCTATCGTGCAGCGCTTGAGGCCGAGTATCGTTATTATACGGATACCTGGGACATCGAATCACACACGGCTTCTCTCGCGTACACGCATCCGATGGGGCCGTTCACGTTCACGGCCAAGTACCGTTGGCACGATCAGACCGGTGCACATTTCTATAGCGATCTGTTTCCACGGGAGCAGGCCACAAATTTCCGCGGCAGGGACAAAGAGATCAGCCCGCTTACGAGCCAGACTCTCAAGTTTCTGGCGAGCTGGGAGTTCCTCGATGACCCCGACGGCTGGGGCTTTATCAAACGCGGCTCTGCCAATTTTTCGTATTCCTTGCTGTCGGTCGACTACCACGATTTCTCCGACGTGAGCTTAGGCGCGCTTGTGGGCGAAGAACCGCTGTACCAGCTCGAGTCGGACATCATCCAGATCTATTTCTCTTTCTGGTACTGAGACAAGCCGCTTGCGGGCGTGACATTTATCTCGGTCATGTCTCGATCCCGCCTGACGGGAGCTCGCGAAGCTGCGCTTTACTTCCCTCGATAAACATCCCACCCGCAAGCGAATGCGGTTCCGGCCAGTGGTACGATTGGCCGCCATG
>CAMYMP010000065.1 GCA_947259435.1 uncultured Woeseiaceae bacterium | reverse complement strand
ACTTCGAGGTCATCATTCCGGAGCAAGAGCCTGATGTTGCCGCAGACATAGAGCCACAAGCCGTCGTCGAGCCTGGCCTCTATGTGCTGCAGGCCGGTTCTTTCTCGGCCTATGCTGATGCCGATCGACGCCGCGCGCAGCTCGCTCTGAACGGCATCGAATCGCAGATTCAACGCGTAACGATTGATGACAAGACCTATCATCGCGTCCGAATTGGCCCGACCTCCGACCTCGACGAGCTCAACGTCCTGCGCAGCCGCCTGCGTGAGGCGCAGATCGATGTGCTCCGCATAAGGCTCGGTGATTAACTCTCGCAAGACCGCAGCTCTCTTGGCGCTGCTCGCGCTGGCGGGCTGCTCGATGGAGCCAACGCAGGAGCGGCCGCGTGAGGCCGAGACAATCGAACCGGCGGAGCCGGCGCCGATCGAATCTTCTGTGCCACCCTTAGCAGACAAAAGCTCCTTGCGAATCATCATCGCGTCCGTTGGTGACATGATGCTGGGCACTGACTACCCGCAAAACCACCTGCCTGATGACGATGGCGTGAGCTTTCTTGCGGCCGTGACGCCCGCGCTGTCTTCTGCTGATATCGCGTTTGGCAACCTCGAAGGCGTACTTGTGGATGGCGGTGAACCGGCCAAGAAATGCAAGAACCCGCGCGCCTGCTATCTGTTTCGTTCGCCGACGCGCTACGCGAACCTCTACCGCGACGCCGGCTTCGACGTGCTGAGCCTCGCCAACAACCACGCTCGCGATTTCGGCGAGGAGGGCCGCACATCGACGATGCTGGCGCTCGACGCTGTGGGCATTCATCACTCCGGCCGCGAAGGAGACTTTGCAAGTTTCGAGTCGAACGGCCTGCAAGTCGCGGTGCTGGCCTACGCGGTCACAAAAGAGTCGAACATGATGCTCGACGGTGACCTCGCACACACCACGGTCGCCGAATACTCGACATCGCATGACGTCGTCATTGTCACTTTCCACGGCGGCGCCGAGGGCGTAGACGCGACAAATCTGCCTTTTGCCGAAGAGGAATACTTCGGCGAGCCACGCGGCGATGTAGTGAAATTCGCAAGGAGCATGGTCGATGCCGGCGCGGATCTTGTAATAGGCCATGGGCCGCACGTCGTTCGCGCCATGGAGCGCTACAAGGACAGGCTGATTGCCTACAGCCTCGGTAACTTCGCCACTTACTACGGCATTAGCGTTGCCGGCATCAAGGGTATTGCGCCGATTCTTGTAACGACGCTCGACGGCGATGGCCGCTTCATCGAAGGGAAAATCATCTCCACGATCCAGCTACGCCCGGACGGACCAAGCATCGACGCAAAACAACGAGCGTTGAACCTTATGCGCGGCCTGAGCATTGAAGACTTCGGCACGCCCGGCATCCGTTTCGAACCGGATGGCAGGATCGTACCGGTTGAAGACTAGTCGGCGGTCCGGCTGGCCGTCATCTTCATGGCTCGCTGCGCTGCGCTTTACTTCCGATGACGGCCACCCCTCCCACCACCTAGTCTTCAGCGGCAACGGACTTGAAGTCCACTCCGAGGGATCGCAGTTTACGGTAAAGGTGCGTGCGTTCCATGCCGACCCGCTTGGCCAGTTGTCCGACCTTGCCGTCACACAGTACGAGCTGCTGTTGCAAATATGCTCGTTCGAATTGCTCGCGCGCCTCACGCAAAGGCAGTGACAGCAGGTCCTGCTTGACCAGCGGTTCATCCGTCGGCGCGCCCGAACTGATTTCCGTTTCGACTTCTTCGAGGGAAATGTCGGATTCGATACCAGAAAGCAAAAAACGTCGTACGAGGTTTTTCAGTTCGCGGACGTTGTCCGGCCATGGGTAGTTGCGCAGCCGATTCTGTGCTGCGACGCTGAATCGACGAAATGACAGCCCCTCGGCGTCAACCAGTTTGTCGACGTAGTACGCAAGCAGCTCGGGAACGTCTTCAGAATACTCTCTTAGCGGTGGAATATTCAGGCTCAGGACACTCAGGTGAGCTACGAGGTCGCGGCGCAGCGATCCATCGTCGATTTTGGCATCGTAGTCGGCGCTGATCGTCGCCACGATCCTGGCCTCGAGCTTTACCAGTTCGCTGCCGTTGATGCGGCGAAAGGCGCGATCCTCCACAACCGCCAGTAATATTTTTTGCGCGGCCTCGGTCAGATCGGCAAGTTCGTCAATGACCAGGGTTCCCTTGCCAGCACGTTCGAACGCGCCTGCGTGAGTTTTTCCTGCTATTTCCCGACCCAGCAACTGCTCTTCGGCGTTACTTTCGGTCAATGACGCAGCGGTCATGCTGATGAGCGGCTCGTCGGCCCGTCGGCTCAGGGCGTGAAGGTAACGCGCGAAAGCACCGCGACCGCTGCCGGGTTCGCCGCTTATCAGGACGCTTTCGTCATGTGCCGCATATTGCTGAACCTTTTCCCGCAATGACTGCATTCGCGCACTGCGACCAACAGGTGCCAGCAATGAGGGCAGCATGCGGCGCGCGCTGGCCGGCTGTTTGTCCGCCGACTCAAGCGCCGCTTCGACGGTCCGAAGGAGTTTCGCCAGCGACAACGGTTTCTCGACAAAATCGAATGCGCCGAGCCGCGTGGCCTCTACAGCCGTATCGACTGTGCCGTGACCGGACATGATGACGACAGGGCACGTCAGATCGCCATTATCCGACCACTCTCGCAGCAACGTGATCCCATCAGTGTCCGGCATCCAGATATCCAGCAGAATCAAATCGTATTTGGTCTGCGCTCGCGCGCTTCGCGCCTCGCTCGCATCAGCAGCCGCCGTGACTCCGTATCCCTCGTCGGAAAGAATCTCCTGAATCAACGCCCGAATATCGGCTTCATCATCAACTACCAGCACCTGAGAATTATTCACGCTCTTTCCCTCCTCTTGTCACCGCGCCCCGGGGACATCGATATGATCGCTTCGCGCGCCGCTTCATTGAGTGGCAGCCGAATGCTGATCACGGCGCCGCCTTCCGTACGGTTATAGGCCCGAATCGAGCCAACATGTTCTTCGACCAGCTTCTTGACGATTGCGAGGCCAAGGCCGGTCCCTTTTGGTTTTGTCGTTACATAGGGATCAAATAACTGGTTCAGCGAGGCCTCTTTGAAACCCGGTCCGTTGTCTTCCACCTTTATCTGCAAAACGTCAACACCATCGATTTCTGCAGCGCTGACGTGTAACTCGATACGGCCGTTGTCCGTATTCTCGAGCGCCTCGGTCGCGTTTCGAATAAGGTTGTGCAGAATCTGTCTCACCCGGCCAATATCGGCTTCGATCATCGGCATCGTAGGATCCGAGGTCAGCACGATCTCGATACCGCTTTCCTGGGCGCGATATAGATCCACAACTTCATGCACGAGCTTATCCATGTCGAAAACACCCAGTTCGATGTCGGGGGCCCGTGCATAGTCACTGAACGCGTTAACCATCTCTTTCATGGCCTCGACCTGCTGCACGATCGTATGCGTCGCGCGGTCCAGAATCTGCGCTTCATCATGGGACATCGCGCCCAGGTATTTGCGGCGCATTCGCTCTGCAGATAGTTGTATCGGCGTTAACGGGTTCTTGATCTCGTGTGCAAGACGGCGCGCGACCTCACCCCAGGCCGCGTCCCGCTGCGCCTGCAGCAGTGCGGTAATGTCGTCAAAGACAATGACATAGCCTGCCGCATTATCTTCGTCGCCAGGCAGAGTCGTGCAAGCACACGTCAGCACTCGCCGCCCTACTTCGCCGCGCAATACGATTTGTTCGCGCCACTCGGTTTCTCCGGCACGCAGATGAACCTGCGCGACATCGACGAACTGTTCAAGCAGCGGCCTGCCCTTTGCAACGGCCGTCAAGTCTTCTCCCGTACGATTCTCCAGATCAACGCCGAGTATCGCCCCGGACGCCTGGTTTGCGGTCCGGATGCGCATGTCGGCCTCGAGGGCGAGCACGCCTGTCGACAGCCGCGCGAGAATGACTTCGAGGTTGGTGCGCTCCGCTTCGACGAGTGCTTGTGACAGACTCGCTTCGCGTCGTGCGGTAGCAAGACGCTGCGTCATATCGTTAAAGGAACTGATAAGAAAACCAATTTCATCCCGCGTCGGTGTCGGCAGGCGCGTATCGAAGTCGCCTTCGGCTACCGCGCGCGTACCGGCCACAAGGTCCTGGATCGGCGCGACGAGCCGCCGAGACAATACGAACGCTCCGTAAATCGCAGACAGCAGACTTAGCATCAGTACAACAGCCAGCGTCAGCGTGAAAGTGGCTTTCAACGGACCGCGCAGAAACACGAGCTGCTGGTACTCGCGATACGAGGTGTCGACACTGTTGGCCATGCGCGCAAGCCTGTCCGTAACCGGGAAGGTTGCTTGCAGCACCCCTGTCGGCTCAGCTCGACCGCGGTACTGAAACAGGACTGCGGTGCGGATCTCGTAGTCCTCGGGATCCATGACGACATACGGCCGGTTCTGCTGCATCTGCAGCAATACTTCGTCGGCGAGCGGCCGCGGCAGGCCTGCCGATGAACTGTCCGAACTCGTGGCGAGGATACGGTTATTGCCGCCGTAAATCGTGATCTCACTGGCGCCGCTCTCCCGCCGCATCATGCTGAGCTCGAAGATCAGCTGTCGCTCGTTTACATCACTCAAGCGTTGCGAAATTTGCTGGGTCGAGTACAGATGCTGTCGCATTTGCATTTCGAGCGCGGCGCGACTCAGTTTCAGCGCGTTTTCTAGCCCTGCTTCAACATCGACATTGAACCACGTATCGATTCCTTTATTGATGAACTGTATCGAAAAGTAAAACACAACCAGCAGCGGCAAGACGGCAAGCCCGACAAACATGCCGACAATTCGTGCTTTGAGTTTCGCACCTGGAACATGTGTTCGATACTCTCGCAGCAGGCGCGACAGGTTGCCAACCAGCAATACGAACAGCAAAAGCACGCCTGCAATATTGATTGCGAGGATTACGTTGTGCAGGCGATCGAAGTCGTCTGAGTTTTGAGCGGTGCGGCTTAGCAAAAACAAGGCGACGAGCACGAGCCCGACGCCGGTCGCGGCAAGAAGTGTGTACAGGCCTCTTTTTATCGCTCGAGCAACCATTCAAACCACTCGCTTTCTAACTGCCACTCATCGCGCCAGAAAAACAACAACCGGAGCGGCGCTGGGTACTGCTGGGTATTGAGCAACGCGCGCAGGCGAATGCGATACGGCACATCGGCCTCGAGCAGCGCATCGTCGATAACCGGCAGGCCCTGCACGCGACCGAGGCTGTTCAGCGCGGAGTAGAGTGTTGCGAAGGAATCCTGATCGCCACTGTTCAGGTTTCTGACTATGTACCGCTGGCTCAGTGGCCGATACTCCAGCTCGTAGCGAATGGCAAGCTCGGCGGCAGCATCGTCCCAGACGAAGCGCCGCACACGAATCACCTCGAGCTGTAACTCGATGGTCAGCGGCACGCCGCTCGACAGGGCGTTGAGCGCCTCACTGCTCAATACCAGCTGCAATCTGCCGTCGAGAGTATGGACGCCACCGACAAGTCGCGTGGCTGCTGAGCGCACTTCGAAATAGCCAGGACGATCAGGCGCGTCCTGGTCCTGTGCGAAGCTCGTGCCCAGGACGATACACGCGATCAATGCGAGCCCGGAATTAAGGGACCGCAGCCTGCCTGCCTTGTGGGTATTTGTGCGCGACATCGTTTCTTCAGGAGACCTGTGCGCGACATCGTTTCTTCAGGAGACCTTCACAAGACCCGCGTAATAAAAGCCGTCCAATCCTGCCGTTCCGGGCAGAATCTGTTGACCGCAGGGCTTTTCCCGCATTAGATCGCGGATGTTGTTATTTTGCAACACATGGTCTTCCCGCGCATCGGCGTTGTCTCTGATGAGTCTCGTAACAACCCGGTCGTTCTCAGCTGCGAACACGGAACACGTGACATAAAGCAGCCGCCCACCGGGTGCCAGCAACGCCCAAAGCGCCCCGAGCAGATCCGACTGCAGGGCTGCGAGGGTGTCAAGATCCTCTGGCCGCCGCAGCAGTTTGATGTCGGGATGACGGCGAATGACGCCGCTTGCCGAACAAGGCGCATCGAGCAGAATGGCATCGAAGCTCGATCCATCCCACCATTCATTAGGTTTCGATGCATCGGCGGCGATAAGGGTTGCATGAAACCCGAGCCGATCGAGATTCTGCGAGACTTTAGCGAGCCGTGATTCGTCCATATCGATACACGTCAGATCAATCCGGCCATCACCCAATTCCAGTAAGTGCCCGCTCTTGCCGCCCGGGGCCGCACACGCGTCAAGCACGCGGCCCTCGATGTCCTGCAGGAGCCAGGGCGCAGCGAGCTGAGCCGCAGCGTCCTGTACCGACACGTGCCCGGCGCCAAATCCTGGCAGAGAATCAACAGATTGCGGCTTTGCCAGCCGCACGGCCTGCGGCGCAGCACTCAGTAACTCGCTGTCGATACCGTCTGCCTCGAGACGCGCAGCATAGTCCGCCGCCGACCCGTGTCCGGGGTTGACGCGTAACCACATCGGTGCGCGAGCATTGTTTGCCTCGATGATGTCGCGCCAGTCATCGGGCCAGTCCGCCTGCAACACGTCGAGAATCCACTGCGGGTGATTGTGCAACGCCAATTCGTTAGACGGCTGCTTGTCGAAAATTCGGTCGCGCACTGCTCGCCTGAGGACGGCATTGACAAGCGGCGCGAGTTTCGGCCGGCGCAGAATCCGTGTCGCTTCGACGGTTTGCGACACGACGGCATGATCGGGAATACGAGTATCGTTGAGCTGATACAGGCCAACTGCAAGCAACGCGTTTACGACGCTATCGCGAGGCTTCAATGGTCGATCAAGCAGACTATCGATACACGACTGCAGCCGCCAGTGATGGCGCAAAGCGCCGAAGCTCAACAAGCGCAGCAGCGAACGGTCGTCCGGGGCGACACGGTCTTCACGTTGCTGCAATGCATTATCGAGTGACCGCCGACCGAATGCGACCGCATCGACTACCTCTGCCGCCGTCGCACGCAGCCTCGCGCCCTTCCGGATGTCGCTCACAACCGCCGGCCGGGCAGATCGATTTGTGCTGCGAATTCCGCAGCGCTTATGGCGCGTCTACCGGGCCGCTGCACAGACTCGAGCCTTAATGCACCCTCACCACAGGATACGACGATGCCATCCTGTTCCGCGGCCACAACGGTGCCCGGCGGCGCATTGACCGCCGCGAGCCGCCGCGCTTTCCAACACTTGATGCGCTCGTTGTCGAGCATGAACCACGCGCCGGGTACCGGGTTGTATGCCCGCACCAGGCGCTCCAGGTCGACGGCCTGCCGCTGCCAGTCCATGAATGCGTCGTCGACGCTGATCTTGGGCGCATAACACGCCCGGTCTTCGTCTTGTCCGGTTGCCGGGAGCGTGCCGTCGATGATTGCGCCAATGTGCCGCACGAGCAGGCCGGCGCCGCTGGTCGCGAGACGATCGTGTAACTCACCAGCCGTTTCCTGTTCACCGATCGCTACAACTTCACAAGCATAAACGGGCCCGGTATCGAGCCCGGCCTCCATCGCCATCAAACACGTGCCGGTCTCTTCGTCGCCCGCGAGTATAGCTGCCTGTATCGGTGCAGCTCCCCGCCATCGCGGCAATAACGACGCATGCACGTTCAAACAGCCAGCACGCGGAATATCCAGCACGCTCTGCGGCAGGATCAGACCATACGCGGCGACGACGATGAGATCCGGTTCGAGCGCCGCCAGTTCGGCAACGGCAGCATCATCGCGCAGAGTCGGGGGCTGCTTGACCGTGATGCCTTGCTCGAGCGCATACTGCTTGACGGGGCTCTGTTGCAGTTGCTTGCCGCGACCGGCCCGGCGGTCCGGTTGCGTCAGCACCGCGCACGGTGCAGCACCAGTACCAACGAGAGCCTTCAGTGAGGCAACGGCAAACTCCGGCGTGCCGGCGAAAATAATTATTGGGTCGGTCATGGTGATTGGAATCGTACCTTGCAGAGACCGGCCCCGGCGGGCGATATTCCGGGCAGCCTGCCGGCAATCATTGTCGCTCGTCCGCTGCGGCCGGCTCCTGCTACAACGTTACCGCCTCCGCGGACCGCTGGCGCTTGTCCTTGACGAGACGCTTACGAATGCGCTGCCGTTTTGCTTCCGAGAGATAGTCGACGAACAACTTGCCCTCGAGGTGGTCCATCTCGTGTTGTATGCAGACCGCGAGCAATCCCTCGGCCTCCATCTCCACTTCATCACCCTTGCGATTGATGAATCGTACGCGAATATGCTCGGCGCGCTCGACCTCCTCGTAATAGCCCGGAACAGACAGGCAGCCCTCCTCCGTCACGGTAACGCCGTCTTTCTCGATAATGACCGGATTGATTAGAGCTTGCGGATCGCTCCTGTCTGCCGTGACGTCTGCAACGAGCAGCCGTTTGTGCACATCGACCTGCGTCGCCGCGAGGCCTATGCCTGGCGCGTCATACATGGTCTCGAACATGTCGTCGATGAGCGAATTAAGCTCGTCGTCGACGGATTCGACCGGCTTTGCCTTGGTTCTGAGCCGCGGGTCCGGAAACTCCAAAATTGTCAGTTTTGCCATAATTTCGTTACGGTAAATTCGTGTTCCATTCGTGTAAATTCCTACAAAAACGACCTAAATGTTTGACTTTATTGAATAAGATATCAGACAATGCCGCCAGAAATTTCGCCTTTTTGCGGGTATTTGGGGCCGGAAGTGTGACGCAATTAGCAGTCTCAACGGCACCGGAACGACATATTATACCAACGCTAAAAAGCCACAGGTCCAAGCACCTTGTATGGAGTCCGAGGAAATCATGTCCCTCAGCAAAATTCGACTGAATAACCGTCTCCGGATGGCCGCTATCGCGCTCGTCGCAGCACTCACTTTGGGTTCGATCTCTGCGTTTTCGCAGGATAGCGCTCGCCTCGCCGATAATGCTCCCGATGAATATGTCGTTCAGCTCGGCGACACGCTCTGGGATATCGCCGCAACCTTTCTCAAGGACCCCTGGTATTGGCCCGAAATCTGGTATGTCAATCCCCAGATCGAGAATCCCCATCTTATTTACCCGGGTGACGTACTTGGACTCGTCTATGTCGACGGTGCGCCGCGAATCACGAACGTGCGCGGCTCGAGCTATCGTCTGTCACCCGAAGCCCGGATAACACCTCTGACCGAGGCCATTACGAGTATCTCGTATGACTCGATTTCCGCGTTTCTCAGCCGCGGCGTCGTCATCGAGCGCGACGAAGTCGACTCGTTGCCATATCTGGTTGCGACCAAAGGCGACCATCTTCTCGCAGCCGCCGGCAATATCATTTATGTGCGCGGCACCAGTGCACAGCCAGGCGAGCGCTTCAACATCGTGCACATCGGTGACGAACTCAGAGATCCGGAGGACAACGACCTTATTGGTTATCAGGGCATCGAGATCGGTGAAGGCACGATTCGTCGTAGCGGCGATCCCGCATCGATGGCACTGGTCTCCTCGAAGCAGGAAGCCTCACAGGGCGACCGCCTGATCCCGACGTCGGTCGAGATTCCACTGAACTTCTTCCCGAGAGCGCCGTCCAGCAATATCGATGGCCAGATCATCGCCGTAGTCGGCGGTGTTACACAGATCGGTCAGTACCAGGTCGTCGTAATGAACCGCGGCTCGAACCAGGGGCTCTCGGTGGGTGATGTATTGACCGTCTGGCAGAAAGGCGAGGAGGTCAGAGACCGCGTCAAGGGCGGCAACGTGCGGCTACCGGACGAGCCGGCCGGCACGGTCATGGTCTTCAAGGTGTACGACCGTATTGGCTACGGTCTCGTAATGGAGGCAACGCAGGCCTTGCATACGCTGGGATGATTCTGGAGCTTGCGGAGATTTAAAGACGGCGCTTTCGGGCGCCGTTTTTTTTACACTGTGCGCATGAATAAGGAGTGGTTACAGAATCCGCTGCACCATCTTGTCGCTCGCGGCGCGGAAGACTACCCGGAACTGATCGATCAGATTCCGGGACCGCCGCAGGAGTTGTACATCAATGGCGATCCCGGCGTTCTGCACATGCCGGCCATTGCGATCGTTGGCAGCCGCAATCCGACCCAGGGGGGCGCTCGTAATGCCTTCGAGTTCGCCCGTCATCTCGGCCGCTGCGGTTTTTGCATTGTCAGCGGCCTTGCCGAGGGCATCGACACCGCAGCGCATCGTGGCGCGCTCGAGGCCGGAGCGCCAACGGTTGCGTTTCTTGGTCACAGCATCGACCGCGTTTATCCAGCCGCAAACCGGGATCTCGCACACGAGATCGTCCGAAAAGGTGCGCTCGTCAGCGAGTTCCCGCTCGGCACGCATCCTCACAAATCGCTTTTTCCACAACGCAACCGCCTCATCAGCGGCATGAGTCTTGGCACGCTTGTCGTCGAAGCTGCCAGACGAAGCGGCTCGCTGATAACCGCGCGGCTTGCCGGCGAACAGGGACGGGAGGTTTTTGCACTGCCGGGTTCTATCCATAATCCAATGTCGCGTGGTTGCCACCAGCTGATCCGGCAAGGTGCAAAACTCGTTGAGACTGCGGACGACATCGTCGCGGAGCTGATACCGCTTGCGTCACATATGCTGCAAAACACTTTGGAATCAACGGCGAACGAAGCCAAAGCGAAGACGTGCAACGATGATTATCTGCAGCTACGCAAGTTTCTGAGCCACGACCCCGTGCGTATCGATGAACTTGCCGAAAACTCCGGTTTGACGATCGATCAGGTTTCCTCCATGCTTCTGATCCTGGAGCTAGAGGGAGAAGTCGAATCACTGTCCGGTGGCCGATATTCGCTTCTGGGCTGACTGATACTGGATTGGGAAACGCAAGGAGCCGCTCCAGGCATGAAAGAGAATGTACTCGACGTATTGATGTATCTTTTTGAGACCTACGTCGACACCGATGAAGAGCCCGAAGCCGATCACAACGAACTGCGAGATGAACTCTCGCGAGCTGGCTTTGCTGACCCGGAAATAGACCGCGCGCTGGAGTGGCTGGACGGCCTCACCGACCACCAGGAAGGCCTTGCATTCAATGCGCAAACCGCGTACAACGACTTCGAGCACGAACGCCTCGACTCGGCCAGTCGTGGCTACATCTCCTACCTTGAACAGATCGGTATTTTGTCTCCTCCGCAACGAGAGATACTCGTCGATCGCCTGCTTGCGCTTGAGTCTGCGGATATCGACGTCGAGCAAATCAAGTGGGTTGTGCTGATGGTTCTATTCAGCCAGCCCGGGCAGGAGCTGGCCTACGCCCGTATGGAAGACCTGGTTTTCGAAGAAAGCACCGGCTCTATTCACTGATTTTCTTGACACGCTGCTATCAGGCATTGTATTCAACCGCGGCACTGTCCGCGGTTGTTTGTTTTTGAGCGCCCAAATTTATGTCCAAGAATCTCGTCATAGTCGAATCGCCTGCGAAAGCGAAGACGATCAGCAAATACCTGGGTAAGGACTTCGATGTCATGGCCTCGTATGGTCATGTGCGCGATCTCGTGCCGAAGGTCGGCGCTGTGGATCCGGACAATGACTTCGCGATGAAGTACCAGGTCATCGAGCGCAATGAAAAGCATGTAAAAGCCATCATCCGTGCGCTAAAAAAAGCTGAGGCCCTGTATCTTGCGACTGACCCGGATCGCGAGGGCGAGGCGATATCGTGGCACCTGATTGAGCTGCTCAAGGAAAAGCAAGCTCTAAACGGCAAGCCCGTGCATCGCGTCGTGTTTCACGAGATCACGAAGGCGGCCGTGCAGGACGCCATCGATAACCCTCGCGAGCTTTCCGGAGATCTGGTCGGCGCACAGCAGGCGCGCCGCGCGCTCGATTATCTCGTTGGCTTCAACCTGTCTCCGCTCCTGTGGAAGAAGGTGCAGCGTGG
>CAMYMP010000064.1 GCA_947259435.1 uncultured Woeseiaceae bacterium | reverse complement strand
ACAGGTAGCCGTGGCCGAGATAGAGGAAATGGAGGAGCTGCCAACGGCATCGGCAGAGGAACTCGCCGAGCTAGTCGGTCCAATTGCGCTGTATCCCGATGACCTGCTGGCAGTCGTTCTGCCCGCCTCGACATTCCCGCTGCAGATCGTTGAAGCGGCTCGATTTCTCGAAGCCCTCGAAAGCGACCCCTCGCTCGAGCCGGATGAGGATTGGGACGATTCCGTCGTGGCACTGACAAACTACCCGGAAGTTGTCGAATTACTCAACGAAGATCTGGACTGGACCTGGCGACTCGGCGAAGCGGTCGTCGCACAGCAGGCAGACGTCATTTCGGCCATCGAGCTGTTTCGTGACCGGGCCTACGCAGCCGGTAACCTGAAAAGCGATGACTACCAGGTTGTCGCCAATGAAGGCGGAACGATCCAGATAACGCCGGTTGAGGAAGACGTGATCTACGTGCCTTACTACGAGCCGGAACGCGTTGTCGTTTACCAGCCGAGACCGGTCTACTACTACTATCCGCGGGCGTATCCGGTTTACTACTATCCGTACCCCGAATACCACGCGTTTCATCACAATTACTTCTGGGGTGTTACAACAGCCTTTGCGATCGGCTGGCATTCTCATCATCTGAATGTCTTCCATCACAGCTATTTCGGGCACCCGTATTACGGCCGTCACTACTGGAATCGCTGGTGGTACCGGCGGCCGGATATTCATGTCTACAACAACGTCTATGTAAGACACCATAATCGTGGCTATTACGACCGCTACCGGCATGGCGACCGCTGGCTGCCGAACCTGCGGCGGACCGTACGCTCATCCGATCAACGCGTCACGCGTACGCGCTATTACCCAAATCGGGACACGCAGTCTACGCGCAAACGGAATTCTTTCGCCGGCTCGAACAGCACGCCAAGGGTATCGCGCGATATCGAGTCTCGCAGAGACCGGAGTCAGGACGTCCGCCGGAATTCGCGCCGGCCGGAGATACAGTTTCGCGACCGTACCAGCGAGCCTTCTGCGAGACGCAACGATCGGTCACGGTCTGACACCACCAGATTCAGGCAGGAAACGCGCGGTCGCGAGCAAGTGGCGCCGCGGAACTCCTCAAGAGAAAGCACCGTAAGACCGTCCACGCAACCGCGACAAACGCAGGCCCGGCAAACGCAGCGCAAACAAGTACAGCCGAAACAGACCTTCGTTCGCGAATCGCAGGTCAGGGAAGTCAAGCGGCGCGAATCGCGGGCCGGTTTTGCTCCGGCAAGACAGTCGCAGCCAAGGCAGTCACAGCGAACCGCAAACCCGCGACAACAGTCGCAACCCAGGGCCACGCATCAACGACAGTCGCAACGCAAGGCCACATATCAACGACAGTCGCAGCCGAAGGTAGCGCAGTCGAGACAGTCGGCGCCCAGACCAAGCAATGCGCAATCAAATCGGTCGAGGAGTTCGGAACGCGCTGCACGCAGCTCACAGTCGCGCAGCTCAAAATCGCGCAGCAGCTCGCGTAGAGACCACTGAGGTCGGCCAAATCTGTGCCCTGGTTTAGTCGCCGGCCTGCGTCTCGTTGTCAGCGTCCGGCGCCTTGGGCTCAGCCTTGTCGGATGACAGCTCCCAGGCGATGTAGGCAATGCATCCGGCCGTGAATACGGCGAGCAAGACCAGGATAAAAGGTAATGCGCTACGCATGCCGCCGATCTTAACACTGCATTGAACGACTAATCGTCCCGGCGGGCTTCCGTCTTGGGCAGCCGGCCCGACTTGCGCAGGGCTTCTCGCAAGACGAATTCGATCTGCGCATTGAGACTGCGCAGATCGTCATTCGCCCAGCGCTGCATCGCCGACAGGGTTTTCTCGTCAATTCGCAGCGCAAATGCCTTGCGAGCTGCCATGCGTCAGTTCCTGAGTGTTGCCCTAGTTATACAGCGAGCCCGTATTGATGACAGGTTGTGACGACTCTTCACCGCAGAGCACGACGAGCAGGTTGCTGACCATTGCAGCCTTGCGCTCCTCGTCGAGGTCGACAACCTGGTTCTTCTTGAGTTCGTCGAGCGCCATCTCGACCATGCCCACTGCTCCGGAGACAAGTTGTGTCCGGGCGGCGATGATTGCGGACGCCTGTTGTCTGCGCAGCATAGCGCTCGCGATCTCTGACGCGTAGGCCAGGTGACTGATACGCGCCTCGATCACGGTCACGCCCGCCTGCTCGAGCCGGTCCTGAATCTCCTCGCGAAGAGACTGGGCGATTTCGGCAGGGTGACTCCGCAGGGCGGTCCCCTCGCCTTCGTGCGGCTCGTACGGATATGTCGTCGACAGATTTCTAAGTGCGGACTCACTCTGAATCTGTACGAACTCCTCGTAATCATCCACTTCGAACAGAGCCTCGGCCGTGTCGAATACCTTCCAGACAACAACCGCCGCAATTTCGATCGGGCTACCGCGCGAGTCATTGACTTTGAGTTTGCTGCTCTCGAAATTCCTGACACGCGTTGAAACTGCGGTCTTGGCGTAAAACGGGTTCGCCCACCTGAGTCCGGGATCATGCGCTGTCCCGACATACTTGCCGAACAATTGCAGTACCTTCGCTTCGTTCGGATGCACCATGAAAAATCCGGCCCAGCAGATCGCCACGATAACTGTCCCGAGCGTCGCCGCGATGATGCCGCCGACTGACATCGCCACGACAGCCCGAAATATGGCATAAGCAAGACCAAGCTGCGCGCCGGCAAGCACCACCAGCATCAGATAACCCGATGAGACTTTCCTGACTTCTTCACGAATCATGGCGTTCTCCTTATGTCTATCACTTTGATATCATCGTGATATCATAACTGTCAGAAGTCAAGAGGCAGCGCCTGCCTTATGTTCAATAGAAGGCCGGCACTGCGTATGAGGAGATGGGCAAAAGACCGGCAGGTTGTGCGGGATCGTCGAACGTGCCGGAGAGTCAGGCCATTGGAACTGCGCTGCCGGGTCCGCGGACGATTGTTCGCTGCCGCGCAGGTAGACCGGGGTTGCCGGCGTCAGACCTTGACGCGGCCCAGCGCGATGAAAAGCAGCGTGAACGCGATCAGCGCAACCGCTGAAACACCGAAAAACATACAGACCATAAAGATGATTTGTTCCATAAGCTTTCTCCGGCAATCGTCGCGTCAATGCCGGGCGACATCCACGCACGTTATAGACTGCGAGCCTGCCTAGTATGTCGTAACGCGCCGCGCAGGACTATCCCTCCATCGTAAAGGGTTTTTGATCGCCCGCATCACGCCCCAGATAACGCGTCCGCATCGCCTCATGCCTCTTGGGCGGATACTCCTCGAGAATGATCTTGCGAACATGGTTGCGCGCAATCAGCACCTGATCATCCGCAATCTTCTGCAGCGCGCGCGCGTCTTCGAGCGCCTCAGACGCTTCCTGAACCCGCCGCGGCTTCGCCGAGTCTGCTTTGGCACGCAGACGATCGAGAACTGCAACGGCTTTGTCGACGGCTCTGCGCGCCGCGCGCGCATTGTGCTCGCGCGTGCGCAATTGCCTGACTGTGGCCTGAAGACGGCCCCGCGCCGAGTCCTGGTAGGCCCGATAAACGACGAACAGCAGCACAGCCGTACCGAGCACGCTGGCCGCCACAAGCGCCCAGTTCCTGCTGAGATAGTCCAGGGTCATCGCAAGACCGTAGCGCAAAAGCTCCGCCCAAACTGCGACACGGAGCGAATCGCGGGCAATTTGGTACCGCTAAATGCGTTACATTTTGATTACTTTTAAAGTACAATGCGACGCATGGCCAAGACCAAGATCTCGACGTTGAATCTGCGCATCAATCCTTCCATCAAGGAAGCGGTGCGCGAGGCGGCTGCGCGCGAGCATCGCAGCGTTGCGAACATGGTCGAGGTTTTGATTCGCCGGCACTGTGATGAGGCCGGTATCACAATCCCCGAACAGTCTGACCTATTCCCGAGGAATGAGAATGGATGAAAGAATGTTGAAGGCGATGGTCGCCGCAGGCGCCATCAAGAGCATCGATATCATCGCAAGCGGTGCCCGCTTCCACGTCGAGGCGAGCACGCCGAACGGTCCGGTTACGGCAAAGACGCGCAAGGGCAAGGTCAAGACCTGGGTAACCCTCGACGCGGCCGCGAAATGGGTGCGCGGCCTCGGTATGGGCGGCGCGCGCGTCAATTTCACGCACTGGCAGCCAGGCCAGCGCGAGCTCTCCGTCTGAGACTAATCCTCAGATGTTGCCGACGGCCAGTCCCCGCCAAAAGGAAACGGTTTCTGCTCGGAATTGAAGGTCAGGTAGCGCACGATCTCATAAATGTAGCTCGCAAGACTTTGCCCTACCTGCTGTAGCTGCCGGTTGACCTCACCGGTGAACAGCACCCACAGGAAGCCAACAACTACAACAAAGCTGCCGACCATGCCCGCCAGACTGATCAAAAGAGCAAAAATGCACATGAAGAGCAGTCGCAGCCACGTAGTCCGCGATTTCAGATTTTTCTCGATCTTGCCGCTGTCCGCATCGTCTACCACGACCTGATCTACTGTCGGATTGTCCTCGCCCATAGCGTATCTCCCGTGACCTGACGTCGGCCCTGCGTCGGTATGTCTGGACGCAGCCCGATGCTCTATTGTTACAATATTCGACCTTTCGAACCATAAAAAAAATCCGTGAAACTACAGTGAAAACGACAATAATCGGCGTGGTCTGCTCCGCCCTGCTGATCGCCGCTTGCGATCGCTCCGACGACGGCACGAATGAACCCCTCGACCACGCCGCTGAAGCCCGGCGCATCGCCGCGTCGAGCATCATCATTGATACTCACATTGACGTTCCGTACAAGATCGAGGCAGAGCCTGTCGATATTTCCGTGGCAACTGACCGTAGCGATTTCGACTATCCCCGCGCCGTTTCCGGCGGCCTGAACGCAGCATTCATGTCAGTCTATACGCCGGCAGAGCTCGAGGCCGAAAACGCTTCACGTGAAGCGGCGGAGAAACTGATCGACCTCGTCAACGGGATCGTTGAGGCGTCGCCTGAAAAGTTCGCGATCGCTTTGTCTGTTTCCGATGTGCGCGAGCATTTTTCGAGCGGTCTGATCTCCCTGCCGCTGGGCATGGAAAACGGCTCGCCCATAGAGGGTGATCTTGCGAACGTGCAGCATTTTTTTGACCGCGGCATCCGCTACATCACTCTGACCCATAGCCTGTCGAATCATATTTCCGACTCATCCTATGACGACAACAAGCAATGGATGGGCCTCAGCGAGTTCGGCGCCGAAGTCGTCAAAGAGATGAACCGGCTCGGCATCATGGTCGACGTCAGCCACGTGTCGGACGATGCCTTTTGGCAAATAATCGACATCACCGAGGCGCCTGTCATTGCGTCGCACTCCTCGTCGCGGCACTTCACACCGGGTTTCGAACGCAATATGGATGACGACATGATCCGGGCCCTGGCGGAAAACGGCGGCGTCATTCAGATCAACTTCGGCTCGTCCTTTCTTACCGAAGCCGCGCAGAAATACGGCACGGCAAAGTGGCGGGAGGGAGATGCTTTTTTGGAAGAGCATCCGGAACTTGATAGATCGGAGGCGAAACTCCGATTCGACAAACTGTATGAAGCTGAGCACGGCCCTTTCCCTTTTGCGACACTGGACGACGTGCTGGACCACTTCGATCATGTGGTCGGACTGGTAGGAATTGACCACGTAGGAATCGGCTCCGACTTTGACGGCGTCGGCGACTCGCTGCCGATCGGACTCAAAGATGTGTCGACC
>CAMYMP010000063.1 GCA_947259435.1 uncultured Woeseiaceae bacterium | reverse complement strand
TTGCGGCCCGGGCACTTGCGCCGCGGCGTTTGCCCGGTACGATAGCCCGATGCCTTCGATTGACACGCAATTATTGCAGAGATTCCGCCTGGTTGGCGCCACGGCCGTCACCTTTTTTCTGCTTTCGGGCGCCCTGGCTAACCCGCTGGGCCAACGAGGTGCCCACGTTGCGGCGCAGCAAGCGCCACAGCCTGAGCCACAGAGCCTCCAGCTGATATCGCCGCTCGACGGCCTCTGGGACCGGTTGGAGACCGTAGAACCGGCGTCTGATGACCTGTTGGCCCGCCTGCGGTATGGATTCGAGCTCGAGCGCGAGGAAAATCGTCGCATTCAGGCCGAAATGAACTGGTTTGTCAGACATCCCGAGTATTTGACGCGCGTGTTCACACGGGCGCAGCGTTACCTGCCGCACATCACCGACGAGCTGGTCCGGCGCGGCCTGCCCCTCGAACTCGCGCTGTTGCCGATTGTCGAGAGCGCTTACGACCCGTTCGCCTACTCGCACGGCCGGGCTGCGGGGCTGTGGCAGATGATTCCGGGCACGGGCAAGCGTTTTGGCCTGAAGCAGAACTGGTGGTACGACGGCCGCCGCGACGTCGTCGAATCGACGCGCGCCGCGCTCGACTACCTCGAACACCTTTATGACTTCAATGAAGGCAACTGGCTCAACGCGATCGCATCGTACAACTCGGGCGAAGGCAACGTCCGCAAAGCCGTGCGCCGCAATCGCTCGGCAGGCAAGCCCGCCGACTTCTGGAACCTGCGGCTTTCAAAAGAGACCAGCGCCTACGTGCCGCGGCTGCTGGCGCTCGTCGAGATCGTGCGCGATCCGGAGCGGTTCAATCTCACGCTGCCGCGAGTCGCCGATGAACCGCAGTTCGTCATCACCGATATCGGTTCACAAATCGATCTCGCGCTCGCGGCCGAGCTCGCGGGTGTCGACGTCGATACCGTCTACACCTTTAACCCGGGCTATAACCGCTGGTCGACCGATCCGCAAGGGCCGCACAAGCTCGTGCTGCCGGTCGAGGTCGCCGAGGAGTTCACGACGGCGCTTGCCGAGGTTCCTGCTGGCGAACGCGTACGCTGGAAACGTCACAAGATCAAGAACGGCGAAGCGATCTCCCAGATCGCCCTCAAATACAACACGACGGTGTCAGCCATTCGCTCAGCCAACAACCTGCGCGGCAATACGATCCGCGCGGGGCACCACCTGCTGATCCCGGTTGCGACCAAGCCCCTGAGTGCTTACAGCAAGAGTGCCGATGCGCGACTGGCGAAGACTCAAAACAAAAAGCGCGCAGCGAACAAGATCGATCACGTCGTTGCTGCGGGCGAGAGTTTCTGGACGATCAGCCAGAAGTACGGCGTAACGACGCGGCAATTGTCTGCGTGGAACGGCATGGCGCCGCGTGACACGCTGCCTGTCGGGCGCAAGCTCGTAGTCTGGACCAACGCCGACGTCGCGCCGCGCACCTCGCCCACGGCAGCACTTGGCAACACCACGCGCAAACTGCGCTACAAGGTCCGCAGCGGCGATTCGCTGTACCTGATCGCCAACAGATTTCGCGTGACGATCAATCAGATCGTGCGCTGGAACAACATCGACAAAAATAAAATTCTAAGGCCGGGGCAGACGTTGACCATGTACGTCGATGTCACCCGCCAATCAAGCTAATAAACGCAACACACGGGGAATCAACATGGGCTTTATGGCCGGCAAACGCGCTCTCATCGTCGGAGTAGCGAGCGATCGTTCTATTGCAGCAGGCATTGCGGAAGCATTCGCGCGCGAAGGCGCCGAACTCGCGTTTACGTATCAAAATGAAAAGCTCAGAAGTCGCGTCGAAAAACTCGCTACTCGTCTTGGCCAGAACACCGAGCTGCTGTATCCCTGCGACGTTTCCAGTGACGAGGAAATCGACGCCGTTTTTGCCGGGCTGGGCAAGCAATGGGACGGCCTCGATGTGCTCGTGCATTCGGTCGGATTCGCGCCGCGCGAGCAGCTTGCCGGCGGTTTTGTCGAGTCCATAACGCGCGAAGGCTTCCGGATCTCGCACGACATCTCGGCGTACAGCCTCGCCGCACTGGCCAAGGCCGCGCTGCCCATGATGGAAGGCCACAACGGGTCGATACTGACGCTAACCTACAACGCCGCGACTCAGGTCGTCCCCAACTACAATGTCATGGGTCTCGCCAAAGCGAGCCTCGAGTCCTGCGTCCGCTTTCTGGCCGCGGATCTCGGCCCCAAAGGCATCCGCGTCAATGCCATCTCGGCCGGCGCCGTCAAGACGCTGGCCGCAGCCGGTATCGGCGGGTTCCGCAAGATGCTGGGTTACGCCGAAAAGGCGTCGCCCCTGCGACGCACGGTCACGATCGATGAGATAGGCAATACGGCCGCGTTCCTGTGCTCGGACCTGGCCAGCGGCATCACGGGCGAGACGACCTTCGTCGATGCGGGCGCCAACATCATGGGCATGGTGTTCGACGAAGATTAGTCGGCAGCGCCGATAGCGACGTTGGTTTTCTCGCCCTCCAGTCGCGCAACGATCGTCGCACAGCAGGCATCGCCCCAGACATTGACGCTCGTACGCGCCATGTCGAGGATGCGGTCGAATACCATCAGCACGCCGAGCGCCTCGATCGGCAAACCGATCGCGCCGAGAATGATCGCGATCGCGACCAGTGAGGCCGACGGCACGCCCGCGACACCGATTGACGTCAACAGCGCGATCGCGACGATCGAAAACTGCACGCCGAAGGTCAGCTCGAGTCCGTAAGCCTGCGCGATGAACATCGCGGCTGCGCATTCATACAGCGCCGTGCCGTTCATGTTCACGGTCGCGCCGAGCGGCAGAACGAAACTCGAGATCTTGTTGGACACGCCCACATTGTCCTCGACGCATTCCATTGTCACCGGCAGTGTCGCCGACGACGACGCCGTCGAGAACGCCGTCAGCATCGCCTGAGCAACTGCTCGTATCGTCTTGAGCGGATTGACGCGGCCGACCACGCGCAGCAATATTGGCAACGTCACGAACGCATGCACGGCGAGTGCCGCCAGCACGGCAACCGCAAACACTGCAAGCGGCCCGGTCGCTTTGTACCCGGCTTTCGCAATGACCCCGGCGACGAGACCGAACACGCCGATTGGCGCGAACAGCATGATCCACTCGGTCATGCGCATCATGACGTGGAAGACCGCGTTCCAGAACCGGTACAGAGGTTCGGCATACTCGTTGTCGAGGTGCGTCATGAAGTAGCCGAACAGGATCGCGAAGAAGATGATGCCGAGCATCTGCCCTTCGACGGCCGCTTTGACGATATTGGGCGGCACCATGCGCAGGAAGATCTGCGCGACATCGCCAGGGCCCTTCCCGGCCACCGTTTTCTCGAGATCGGCAGTCGACGCCTCGAGCGCGAGCAGGTCCCGTGCGGGTTCGCCATCGACATAGCCGGGACCGACCGCGTTGATGATGATCAGACCAACCAGGATTGCGGCAAGCGTCGTCGACGCATAAAACAGCAGCGTCTTGCCGCCGAGTGCACCGAGATTGCCGCCCGAACCGATGCCCGCGACGCCCACGATGATCGACGACATGATCAGCGGCACAATGATCATCTTCAGCGCGTTGAGGAAGATCGTGCCGACGTACTCGAAAATCGAGATGTAAGGAATGCCGAAGATCGTCGGGTCGACACCCGTCGCGGCCTGAACATTGAAGACATAGCCGCCGATTATCCCGGCTACGACAATTGCGATCAGGATCTGCCAGTGCAGCTCGAGCTTGCGCATACGTCCCCCGTTGTTATTGGGGGAGGAGCTTACTGGAACACGTCGTCAGCAGCCAGCGCGTCCTTAGAGACAACGATGTCGGCCTTGTCGTAAAGCGCCTGCACAAACGCAAAGTAATCCGACGCGCCAGCCTGCTGCGCCAGTTCCAGTTTTCCTGTGTCACGATCCGCAAGCGGAATCGATTCGGGGCGTCCCGGCAACACGGCCTGCAGACTGAAGACGGTATAGCCGCCGTCGCTATTGGCCACCTGACCGGTCACCGGTGAATCCAGCGTCGGTTTCCTGGACATGAATACCTGTGCGACAACCGCCTCATCCACGTCAGGTTCCTGGCGTGACAGCAGCATTGGCGCCGATACGGTTGCGCCGGCTGCCTCTGCGGCCGCAGCAAACTCTTCGCCGGCATCGAGCGCAGCGAACAGCTGCTCTGCCCTGCCTGCAATTATAGCGGCGGCCTCCTGCGCGCGAATCGCGTCCACGATCTGATCACGAACGTCCTCTAGCGGCTGGCGTGATGCCTCCCGGTATGCAGTTACCTTGAAAACGGCCGAGCGGTTTGCATCCAGTTCGATCACGTCCGATATTTCGCCGTCGATCAAGACGCGCACGTCGAACACGGCGTCGATCGCCGCCTGGTTCGGACCGATCGGCTCGCCGCCTGCACGCGTAAACCCGGTCGCCGTTTGGATCTCCAGACCGACCGCCGCGGAGATTGCCTGCATGTCCGTCGCATCGAACAGGACGTCCGATACCTGACGTTCCAGCTCGCGGAACGCATCCTCCGCATCGCGTTCGCGTAACTCGTTCAGCAGCTCCCCGCGCACCTGGTCAAGCGGTAACGGCCCCTGCTCGAGAACGCTGTCCAAGCGCACGATGTGAAAGCCAAAGTCGGTTTTGATTGGGCCGTCAATGTCACCCTCATTCATCGCGAAGATCGCACCGCCGAGTTCGTCCGGTAACTGCGAACGCGTCAACACGCCAAGATCGCCACCGCGCGTCGCCGTGCCTCCGTCATCGGAGAACTCCTCTGCGAGCGCTTCGAACGACTCGCCGGCCTGCACGCGCGCCAGCAGCTCCGCCGCTTCTGCGCTGGCCGACTCTTCGTCGTCGCCAAAGAGGATCAGGATATGCCGCGCCTGGCGCTGCTCGTCCTGCAGGTAGCGATCCTGATTTTCTTCGTAATATTGCAGCAGTGCTTCGTCGCTGACGGCGATGCTTTCGATAACCGAATCCCGATTTATCTCGATGAATTCGACATCGGCCTCTTCATCCGTCAGGAACATCGTAGTGTTGTCGTCGTAGAACGTTGTGACCATGTCGTCTGTCACTTCGACGCTGTCAGCGACGCTCCCGATCTCGAACGTCGCCAGTGATACGAGTCGCTGTTCCGCAACGAGATTGAGGTAGCGGCGGTACTCGGCCGGCGTCACGAGCGCGGTTCCGCCGATCGCACGACGCAGCTGGTCTTCACGCAACTGCCGGCGCTGGCTTGCTTCAAAGCGTTTTGGTTCAAGGCCATTCTGCAGCAGCAGCGACTTGTAAGTCTCCATATCGAACTCACCGTCGATCTGAAATTCCGGGATGCTCTGAATGTTTGCGGTGAGCTGCTCATCCGAAATCTGATAGCCCGCCTTACTCAAATACAGCTCGACGAGCCGGGCACGAATCAAAGAGTCGAGAATGCTCTGGCGAATCTGCACGCGGTACTCATCCGGCAACTGTGCCCATGTCGGATTGCGCTGCAGCTGATCCCGATAGGTTTGCTCGAACTGCATCAGGTCGATCTCGCTGCCATCCACTGTGGCCACCGCCTGGTTGCCCGTGAACGGCGTATTGACGCCGAAGAACAGAAACGGAATGCCGATTAGGGCGAGGATCGCAATGGCGATGCCGCCGGTAAACTTTTCACGAATTTTGGTTAGCATGATGCTTCTGTGGACCTGAACGAGGAGGCGGATTCTACTTTAGGTCTAGGCTAATGTGT
>CAMYMP010000062.1 GCA_947259435.1 uncultured Woeseiaceae bacterium | reverse complement strand
GCCCGTGATCTGACCGGGGTCGAGCGCGGGTCCGTCCAGCTGATACCCCCGGTATTGTGGAATGAAGCTGGAGAAGGGAATGTTGACCATGCTCCATGTGCCGTTGCGAGTGTCGAAATCAGCCCAGTAACTGACCTGCCTGCCACGCCAGCGCGCGTTGGTTGTCAGTCGCCACGAGTAGCGACGGCCATCGCCCCGTATGTGAAGTCGGATTCCAGCGTGATTCGACAAATCCAGCTGCATCGGCTTCGTACGGATCGAGCTGAAACCACCCCCATTCGTGTTCGTGCGGCCAGTGAAGCGCAGTTCTCCTGGTTCTTGTTCGAAGTCGCCCTCGCTCCGTCCGCCCATCACATTATCGTTCACCACATACCAGCCCAGGTCAGCACTGCTCGCGGTGAAGTCGGTGAGCATAAGTTCTCCTTTGGGATCAGAGCCGGAGGCGTCGAGTGGCGGGCCGGGAAAAGTCATCAGCAGTAATCCAGAAAACAGCGAAAAAGGTGTCACGTTTATTTCTCGCGCCGACAGGCCGCTCAGCCCCTGTAAGCCAGCAAAACATTTTTCGATTGGGGCAGCAGCATGTACCACTGCCGGCAACTGGTCGAGTCCTGATGACCCAGTGTCACGGCGGCGCGCAACGAGCGGCTCAGAGCGCTGGCATACAGCCGCTGGTAATACGAAATCCTGGCGACGTAAAATGGCAGTATCTCTTCCAGCGTAAGGTCGGTATCCAGCATCTTCGCGAAGGCGTCATAGAATTGACTGATCGCATCGGACACTGGGTTGTTTTCGGCCAGCAGGTCGGACGGAGCAATCGTCCAGGTCATGTCGCGTTGCAATACACAGGTCCCGGCAAAACCAGCACGTCGTTCATCCGACCACTCGTCCGGTGCAATGAGGCTCAGCGACCATTCGCCATTGATCCAGTAAAGATAATTTTCTGCGCCGACCACCAGGCGAAACTTGAATGTCGCGGACAGGACAAGCATGGACGTGAAAAACTCGGCCAGTAGCTGACGCCGCGGCTTCGCGACGACACCTCTCGGCTCACTCCGATACCAATCGAGCAGAGTCCCATTGAGCCCTTTGCCTTCCGGATTGCCATCCGTCTTGCGTGCGATGGCGCGGTTGCCGGAAATGACTATCGAGGTGCTCATCGTCGCCAGGCGATCAAGATCGCGGAGACCGGAAGATAAACAGAGCCAAGGCCCAAGACTCGACTCAGCAAAGTTGGCTTGACGCCACCGCCGAGGCGTAGGAGCCGGCGACCTTGCAGTTCGATGTCAAGCGAGAGACCGAGTATCGCGAGGCGTCGTGCCGTCGAGACAATGATGCGACGGCGCCCAAAAAATGATCGTGGGCCGAGGACTTCCAGTTCGTCGCAGCTTGGCACGTCGAGCCGCAGCCCGGAACCATCCGCTAACAATCGGACCATGCGACCAGATGGCGCATCCAGGTGCAGGCCACCGCGCACGTCGATCGGGAATAAGGGCTCAGTCCTGGGCAAGATCGCGCGCGCGAATACGCAGGTTGCCGTTTACTTTCCACAGGGCGTGCTTTGCATCATCGCCAACGCCGCTTGGAACCCAGACTTCGACGTTGTCGGCCTCGTAGGAGATCTCTGCGTTGCGCGCCGTTAGTTTATCGTAAAGTGAGATGGCGAGTTCGGGCCAGGTTTTTGTCTGATCGTTCATTGCGACACTCCAGTCATGAATCACGCAATAGATTAACGACAAAACCCGCGTCGAAAAAGGTGGTTAGGCTCAAGGGATACAACTTGTTACACGCAGCGGCGCCGAACAAAACGAACTCGAACAACTGGCGGCGGAAGAAACCGGCGCTCACTTCAGCGCCCAACCCGGAATCAATCGCCGTAACTTGAAGGGCGAGCGCCCGGCCAGCTTCCCCACCAGCTTTGAAAGCGCCGCCACTCGGCCTCGACTAAGGCTTGCTGAGAAGGACTAAGCGAATCACTCTTGTTTATATTATGTGCGTACTCCGGATTGCCGGTCAGCACCATCAAATGCTTGTAGTAAAGAACGAGGTCCGGGCCCGCGTCAAAACCGGAAAGCACGGCAAGCGCCTGATCGAGCTCATTGGCGAGAGTCAATGCGGCCGCATCGCCATCGGCAGCATGAAGACTCAATTCCACCAGCCGCAGGATTTCTTTGGGCAGCGCGTTGCCAACACCGGTGATGACACCTTTGGCACCGCAATGAGCGATACCATGAACGACCTGCGTGTCGACGCCGACCAGGAGTGTCAGCGTGGGATCGTCACTGGTTATGTTCTCCGCTGCATAGCTCAGTGACGCCGCGCCGCCGAACTCCTTAAAACCCACAAGGTTTCTGTGTTCGTTCCGCAACTCAAAGAACAGCTCGGCCTTGGTTTCAAACCCATAATAGGGACTGTTGTAGATAACAGCCGGCAATTCGCCCGCCGCCTCCAGAAGAGCATCGAAATGTGCGCGTTGCGCCTGTCTGGACGTACCCCGGGAAAGCACGCGGGGTATCAGCATCAATCCTGCCGCATTTTTGTCCCGCGCATGTTGCGCGAGCATGACTGCGCGTGAAGTGTTTTGCGCTCCGGTTCCCACAATAGTTGGCACGCCGGCGTCGAGCAGTGACTCTACACCCGCCATACGCTGTTCGTTAGTGAGCAATGGCCAGTCACCCATCGATCCGCAGTACACGACGGCACGCATGCCCAGGTCGACGAGTTCTTTGCCCTTCGTGGCGAGTGCATCGAAGTTCGGCTCACCCCTCGCTGTGCAAGGGGTCATCAGCGCTGGAATACAACCGGTAAATACGGGTTCGCTGGGGATCATTATTTTTCAACCGCTGTAATCTGCCACCGCTTTGCCCAACACACTCATATCCGGGGTTATGCCAAGACCCGGGTCGTCTGATGCAACCATATGACCTGCTATCCGAGTCGGTGCTCCCGTCGCATTTCGAACGGTGACATAGCTATTGAAATCGGTCGCCGAAAATCGTAATGACTCTGGTGTCGAATGGGCCAGATGCGCAATTGCCGCAGTGATAATGTCGCCGCCCCAGCTGTCCTCAATAGTCATGGGTATATTCAGCGACACGCAGAGGTCCCGGATCTGGCGCGCTTTTGTCAGGCCTCCGACCTTGGATATCTTCAGATTGATAACATCCATTGCGCCGTCGCTATGGCCGCGAAGTAACGCATCGATACCCGTGATATTTTCATCCAGTATGAACGGCAACGACGTTCGTCTCCTGACCGTCAGGCAATGCTCGTAAGATCGGCACGGCTGTTCGATATAGACATCTCGATCACGAACAGCATTTACGACTCTGACGGCATCGTCCACACGCCAGCCCATATTCGCATCGGCAACGAGAACTTCCCCATCCGTCAATATGTCCCCGACGGCAAGGATGCGGTCAATATCGTCCTTCGGACGACCGCCAACCTTGAGTTGAAACTTGGTGTACCCGTCCGCACGATGAGCCGCGACGTTCTCCGCCATTTCGTTGGTAAGCCGTTGACTGATTGCTCGATACAGCGCGACGCGTTCGCCAAACTTGCCGCCCAACAGGCTGCAGACTGATCTTCCTGTCACTTTGCCGAGGATGTCCCAGCACGCCATGTCGATAGCAGACTTGACGTAAGGGTGACCCAGCAAAGCCCTGTCCATAAGCTGGTTGAGCGGCCCGATAGCAGTGGGGTCCTGGCCTATGAGCGTCGCTGAAAGTTCCCCAATCCCAACTCGTGCACCGGGCCCGAAAGCAGGCAAATAAAACGGCCCTAATGGACAAACCTCACCATAACCTGACAGGCCGTCATCGGTGATCAGCTCGACGACGGTGCTATCGAAAACCTCAACGAACTTGCCCTCAGACCACGAATAGCGTCCCTCAACCAAGGGCAGGTCCACCTGATAAACCCGGATGGCAGAAATTTTCACGTTGCCCCTTTTTTTGTCTGGGCGATTGCCGAAAACCTAAGCTGTGTTGTTTATATCCGGCACGAAGTGATACTCGCCGATTATCTTGCAGCAAATCAAGTTACTGAGAATCCGCAGTAGCGATTAACCGCGGCCACGCCCCGTAACCCTGAATCAGTGGTGCTGTTGTGGCAGCGGCTCGCGGCTCCATAGCGTCGCGATTTCGTCATCCAGGCCAGTCATCTCCCAGCGCAACACTGACATCGGCAGTCGCCCCATTTTCAATAGCGAGTCGTGGAACTCACGTAGATTGAAATCGTCTCGCAACTGTCGTTTACGATCCGCCAGCAGCCTCTGCATCTGCACCATGCCGGTCATGTAACCGAGCCCATAGCCGGGTGGGCGACGCAGATAGATTTCCGCATCGACACGTGCAACATCGACATCGAGGTAGGGTACATGCTCCATCCAGTAATCAACCGCCTCACTAACCGTCATCATGTTTAGTTGTAGCCACACATCAACCGGCATACGGGCCGCGCGGAATATTCCGAACAGATAAATAAGCTCTCGTACACGCGGGGTGTCGTCGACAAGGCCTGCGTGCATCATGCCCTCCTCGAGGTAGACGGCCCAGCCTTCGGTGCGTGCGTCATCAGTGATACGGCCGCGAATGGGATGCGTGTTATTGCGTTCAACGACCGCATCAAAACGATGTCCCGGGATAACGGCATGCAGATGATCGGGGGTCGGATTACGATACTGAATCTGTTCCCAGAAATTGGGCCCTTTCTGACGCACTATCCAGGGCACGTTAGTGTCGAGTTCACCAATGTAATCGGGAATCGTGATGATTTCCTCTTCCACCAGAAAGTTGCGAATTCGCCTGTCAGTGTCGTCGATGCGCTGCTGATATTCTTTCGCGGAGGTTGGCAGCTTAATTTCTGGCAGATCCCGATTGCGATGTCGTTCGAGCGCATACACGGACCAGAGACGACTCAGTTCCCGCTCACCCAGCACGACGATCTCGTCTGCCGTGTAAGGCATTAGCTTCACGTGTTTCAGGTACCAGTCGAAATTGTCCCGGCCCACGCCGGCGTTGCCGCCCATCTCACTTCGATTGTCTTGCAACCAGGTACTGAAACTCTCGACGGCTTTTTTGGCACCATCGATATCGTCACGAAGCTCGGGCTGTTGCTCCAGCGCACGACTCAGCAGGTCCTCATACCATCCAATGACACCGGCCGGCGGAATGGCGCGATAGGGATAACCATGGCCGACGCCGTCGGAATTAGTCAGGTTGAAAATGGCGAGATCGGCATAGTCGGCGGCAACATCGTTGAGATTTTCCTGCGCCTGCGATACCAGTGATGGTATGGCAGCCAACTGGCGCTTGAGTTCGAGGAGTTCGTCGCCCTGCAGCGGCAGCTTGGTGAACGTAAGGCGCAACATGCGATCGACATAAAAACCGGGATCACGAGCCCACGGCCGGATGACATGCAGCCGAAAATATTCCTGGTCGATGCGCGCACGCACGGCCAGGAATTCCGCCTGCTGGGCGCGCGGCCAATCACGCACGGCAAGGTCCTGCAGTTGTATGTGGAAGTCCTCTATTGCAGCGCGACGTTCAGCGACGGCCACAGTGCTGAAGTCCGGATGGATCACAGCGGTCTGAGCGGCAAGGTCAACGACAGGCCTGTTGTTGAATAACTTCTCGGCGGCCAGCCACTGCAGAAACTCATCGTATACCCCGACAAATTCCTGATAGCTACCGGATCCCGCCGGCATCCCGGGATAGGCTTCTGCAGCGGCTGGAACGCTCGCTGTCAGCGATGCGACTGCCAGGGACCAGCACCCCGACCAGGCAGGAAATCTTTTTGCTATCGTCAACATCAGAACAGGCTCCAGGAAAATGCGACAGGCAC
>CAMYMP010000061.1 GCA_947259435.1 uncultured Woeseiaceae bacterium | reverse complement strand
GAGGGTGCGAGCAGAATAATCGAGAACACCATGCCGAGCGTCTGTGCCCAGTCCGGCAGCGAGGTGTAGTGCAGGTGATGCGGCCCCGCCCACATGTATATGGCGATTAGCGACCAGAAGTGGACCACCGACAAACGATAGGAATAGACGGGCCGACCCGCCTGCTTCGGCACGAAGTAATACATCATGCCGAGGAAGCCGGCAGTCAGGAAAAAGCCAACCGCGTTGTGCCCGTACCACCACTGCATCATCCCGTCGACGACGCCCGTGTATATGGAGTATGACTTGGTCAGCGTCACCGGTACTGCGAGGTTATTGAAGATGTGCAATACCGCGACCGTGATGATAAAGGCCCCGTAGAACCAGTTGGCGACATAGATGTGCTTGATGCGGCGCATTCCAATCGTGCTGAAGAACACCACCGCGTATGCGACCCATACCACAGCAATGAGTAGGTCGATCGGCCATTCCAGCTCCGCATATTCCTTGCTCTGCGTGATGCCGAGCGGCAACGTAACGGCGGCCAGCACAATCACCGCCTGCCAGCCCCAAAACGTGAATGCGGCCAGCTTGTCGAATGCGAGTCGAACGTGACAGGTGCGCTGCACGACGTAGTACGAGGTTGCGAACAACGCGGATCCGCCGAAGGCGAATATCACAGCATTGGTGTGTAGCGGCCGCAAGCGGCCGTAGGTCAGGAACGACACGTCGAAATTGAGCTGCGGCCACATCAATTGGGCTGCGATGAATACTCCGACGAGCATGCCGACGATACCCCAGACCACGGTCATGATCGTGAACTGACGCACCACCTTGTCATTGTAGGAAGCTGTTGTGTCCAATGGCAGGACCCCTGTTGTGTTGGGCGTGGAGCAGACTGTCGGCAGGCTAACAGCCGACAAATCCGAACCGTATACGTGTCGATACGTATGGCGCTATTCATTATTGTTTATCAAGTATAACGGCTTGCCGCCACGTTATACTTGCCAATTCCAGCGACGTCCATGAACGTACTGATGGGATCAAAAAAACTGAAGGCCAAGGAGTCGGAAGCATTTTTCCGCAACTTGCTCGAATCGGCGCCCGACGCGATGATTATCGTCGACACGACGGGCGAGATTACTCTCGTCAACGGTCAGACGGAGCGCATGTTTGGCTATGCCCGCGACGAATTGCTCGGCAAGAAGATCGAGATGTTGTTGCCCGAGCGCATTCGCAGCTCACATGTTGGGCATCGCGGCAAGTTTTCTCGAAGTCCGAGCATCCGACCAATGGGCGTCGGACTGGACCTGGTCGGGTTGCGCCGGGACGGCAGCGAGTTCCCGGTGGAGATTAGCCTGAGCCCGGTTGAAACTGCCGGCGGTACCTTCGTCTCGAGTGTCATTCGTGACGTAACGAACCGCAAACGAATGGAGCAGCAAATCATCGCTGCTCAGGAGACAGCCGAACGCGCCAACAAGGCGAACAGCGCATTCCTGGCAGCGGCCAGCCATGACCTGCGGCAACCCGTGCAGGCACTCAGTCTGCTGAACGGCGCCCTGCGTCGAACGGTCAAGAATGCCCGGGCGCTCGAGATGATCGAGCACCAGGAGCACTCGCTGACGGCGATGACGAATCTGCTCAACTCGCTGCTCGACATCAGTCGACTCGATGCCGGGGCCGTTACACCGGAGCTCGAGGAGTTTCCGATGCAGCGTCTGGTCGACCGGCTCTCGCCCGAGTTGGCGCGGCAGGCGCGGCACAAAGGGCTTGAATTCGCTTCGTGCGCATGCCAGTCGACGGTGCGCTCGGATCCGAACCTTCTTGGCGAGGTCATTCAAAACCTCGTCGGCAATGCGATTCGCTACACCGACCAAGGCAGAGTGGCGCTCGACTGCGTTGAGCGCGATGGGCATTGTTGTATCGTCGTCGAAGACACGGGCATCGGTATTAGCAAGGATCAGCAGGAGGAAATCTTCAAAGAGTTCCATCAGGTCAAGTCACGTGGTGGCAGCAAGGAGGGTTTTGGGCTCGGCCTGGCAATCGTGAAACGGCTCACGGAACTGCTTGGGCATAGCATTGATGTCGAATCCGATCTGGGCAAAGGGTCCCGTTTCATTGTGAGCATGCCAATCATCGGCAGAGTCGGCGAACATGGAGACGAGCCTGATGCTGGCGAGACGGTCACCGCGGAATCCGCGAGCGGGCTCATTATTCTGATCGAAGATGACGTCAACGTGGCCAACGCCTGGGGTTTGCTGCTCGAAGCGGAAGGCTACCGTGTTGCAACGGCGGCGTCCGCTACCGAAGCTCGCGCGCTGATAACGCACATCGAGGAAGCGCCGGTGCTCGTCGTTTCCGATTTCCATTTGCTCGACGGCTCGACCGGAGTCGAGGCTGTAACGGATATTCGCGAGCACTACGGTCTGAATATTCCAGCGTTTATTGTCAGTGGCGACACCTCCAAGGTCGTGAAAGATGCTCGCCCGGTCGTGAACAGCACCTTGATGAGCAAACCGGTAAACACGGGCAGGCTACTGGCGGCGGCGCGCATCGCGACGCGAACCGGTGAGGTGCCAGCCGACTGATGTTTGCACGACCACCGGCCGAGATATTCATCTCCTTCATGTCTTGATCCCGCTTGGGGGAGCTCGCTGTGCTGCGCTTTACTTCAGTCGATAAATATCTCGCCCGCCGGCCTTACGATCCGGCGTACGCGATCCAGCTCCAAGGACTTTTCGCAAGGGCGACGCCAACGATGTAGGCGAACGAGGCGACGGCGCCGATGAACGCTACTGCTCTGGTTTCGATTGTGCGGCCGAAACGAAATGCGACCATGCCGAGCCCGATGTAGGCGATGAGCCCGGCGAACTTCGCCAGCAGCCAGGGATGCTGCAAGGGCGCGATATGCAGCTCGACGACCAGCCAGATCGCGGTGCCGAAAAACAGCGAGTCGATGACATGCGGCACGATTTTCGTTGCGCGATTCTGGTGCAAAACCGATCCCGTCATCATCCAAAAACCGCGAAGCAGGAATCCGCTAATTGTCAACGCCGCGAAGACGGTGTGAAACGTCTTTAAAATCATATACATAAAGAGGATTTTTCTGGCCGAAGGAGATTCGATTTCAAGTACGGGAACGTACCTATAGTTTTGTAAGTGACGTTTGGCAAGGTTCGATCTGGTTGGGTCACCATTGTATGACACGGAGAAGTATGCGCGAAAAATCCGGATTCAGTTCCGCGCCCGCAACGCTTGTAGTGGCAGGCGTTTTTTTGTGGTCGGCCATCACGGCGGCCGAGGATGGCCCGCCGAGTCAGGACAATGGGCCTGTCGACCGGATCGTCGTCGTTGCACACAAAGACGAACGATCGGTTCGCGAAATCGCGTCAAACGTCACCGTACTCAGCCGGGAAGATCTCAACAATGATCTCGCCACATCGATCAATGACGTGTTCCGGTATGTGCCCGGCGTCGATTCCGAGGCGGCCGGCAATCGTTTCGGTGCGGAAGGCATCAACATCCGTGGCATCGGAGGCAATCGCGTCGCCATCGTCGTCGATGGCGTGCCGCTGTCCGATCATTTCAGCGTCGGTAATTTTTCAAATGCAACGCGTGACTTTATCGATGCGGGCCTGATCCAGAACATCGAGGTACTGCACGGTCCGGCCTCGGCGCTGTATGGAAGTGCCGCTATTGGCGGCGTTATCGCAGTCAGGACACCTGATCCGGTCGAACTGGCCGGCCAGAGCGGTAACGGCGGCGACCTGATGATCACATGGCGTGACGCGGACGAGAGCGTTCAGAGCGTGACGCGGACGAGAGCGTTCAGAGCCAGGCGGTGTTTGGGGTGGGCGATCGATCGCTGGGTCTAACAGCGGGTGTCAGCTGGCGCAACGGCCACGAAGTTGATTCCGCCGCGGTTCCGGTTAGTATCGACACGCGCGAAGCGGATCGTCGCACAGCGCTGCTGAAGCTCGTAGTAGATGATCGTCTCGGCAATACCTGGCGCGCCGGCCTGATTCATCAGGACGCGCATACGCTGTCTGACTTGAATTCGATGCTCGGCTCAGGGCGATTCCGGTCGACAACAGCGCTCGAGGGCAATGATCGCTACCAGATGGATCTCCTGAACCTCGCATACGAATTCGGTACCGCAGACGGCTGGATCGATAGCGGCGTCGTGCGAGCTTATTTCGAGGTCGCCGACATCGAGCAGAAAACGCTGGACGAGCGCGGCACCGCCAGCACGCCGGTGTCGATCGATCGACTCTTCGCATTCGATCAGGAAATCCGCGGCGCCGAACTGAATGGTTGGAAAGACGTGGGGAACGCCAGTGTTGCGCACCGGCTCGGCTTCGGCGTCGAGTTCCGCGAGCGCCGCACCGAGGAATATCGCGACGGTCTTTCGACCGATATGGAGACAGGCGAACAGACGAATGTTCTGCTCGGTGAAGTCTTCCCGCTTCGGGATTTCCCGATCTCGACCACGACAGAAATCGGGGCTTACCTCGAAGACACGATGAATTTCGGCGACTGGACGGTCATCGCGGCACTGCGGGCGGACCGTTTTGAACTCTCTCCCACTCGGGATCCGATGTACCTCGAGGACTATCCATTCGCCGATGTTGTCTCTATCACCGAGTCCGATCTGTCGCCGAAACTTGGCGTCATCTACAAGCTGACGCCGGGCACTGATGTGTACGTGCAGTATTCCCACGGATTTCGTGCGCCGCCGTACGCGGACGCGAACATCAGCCTTGACGTGCCGCTGTTCAACCTTCGCGCGATACCGAATCCGGACCTGAAGTCCGAATCATCGGATGGTTTCGATCTCGGACTGCGGTGGCAAGGCGCCAGCTCTACGGCACGGATTTCAATCTTTCACACGCGCTACGAGGACTTTATCGAGTCGAAGGTACGGCTCGGTGTCGACCCGGACAGCGGTCTCCTGCTGTTTCAGTCGCAAAACCTGGATGAGACAAGTATCGAGGGCATCGAGGCCGGCTGGTCAATTCGCTGGGATGCGTTTGAATTCGACGGTTCGGCATACTACGCGCGTGGTACGAACAAGGACAACAATGAGCACCTGAATTCGGTAGGTCCTGGCCAAGCTGTGCTCGGTTTCTCTTGGGTTTCTCAAAGTGAACGTAGTGAAGTCAGGTTGAAATCGACGCTGACCGATGACTGGTCGGACCGCGACGAAACGTCCGGCGAGCTCTTCAAACCGTCCGGTCACGCCGTACATGACCTTTATCTGACACAAAAACTCGGGGAGCGCACGACGCTGCGCGCCGGGCTGCATAACCTGACTGACCGCACGTACTGGAACTGGTCCGACGTGCGAACTTTGTCACCGAATGATCCGATTCTTCCATATCTCGCTCAGGCTGGCCGCAGTGCGTCAGTCAGCCTGAACGTGACCTGGTAAACATCCGCAATGACAGGAGAGAAAGTCATGCTACTCAAGAAACTGAGCCTGCTGTTGATGGTCCCGCTGCTTGGGCTGTCGATTGGGGCCTGCTCAAAGCAGGCTGACGAAACCGCGAGTTCGGCTGGCACAAGCGATACTGCTGTGCATACTGCTGAAGTTTCGGCAGCGGCCACCGGTGATTTGATGGCCAAAGGCAAGGCCGTTTATCTCGCAAACTGTGCGGCGTGCCACCAGCCCACCGGCGTGGGACTCAAGGGTGCATTTCCACCGTTGGCGGACTCCGACTATCTCAAGGGCGACCGGAAAAAGGTCATGGCCGCGGCGTTATTCGGGCTATCCGGTCCGATTACGGTCAATGGTGTCGAGTACAACGGCGTGATGCCGAGCCTCGGCCACCTGCCGGATGAAGATCTGGCGGCAGCTTTGACCTATGTCTTCGGCTCGTGGGGTAACGGTCTGGCAGCCGTCAGCGTCGCAGAAGTCGCCGCATTGCGCGCTGAGCTGGGCCAGGAGGACCGCGCCACGGGTGAGCGTCACCCGGGAGCGACCGAAGGCGAGATGAAGTATAGGGGCACGCCTTCAGCCATTCCGGCCGGCGAAACGCGCCAGATTATGACGGCGGGCGGTCCGGCGCTGTCTCAAGCCGAATTCGCAACGGCGACGAAGTTATACTTCGAGCGCTGTGCCGGCTGCCACGGCGTACTGCGCAAGGGCGCGACGGGCAAACCGCTGACGCCCGACATCACGCTGCAGAAGGGCACCGAGTACCTCAAGGCGTTGATCAACTATGGCTCGCCGGCCGGAATGCCCAACTGGGGTACCTCGGGCGAGATGACCGATGCGCAGATCGACATCATGGCGCGCTTCCTGCAGCAGGAACCGCCGGCCCCGCCCGAGTTCGGCATGCCCGATATGCGGGACAGTTGGAAAGTACTGGTCGCGCCAAAAGATCGTCCGACCAAACCGCAGCACGATAGGAATATCGAGAATTTCTTCTCGGTAACGCTGCGCGACGCAGGCCAGGTGGCGATCATCGACGGCGACACCAAAGAAGTCGTCAGCATTGTGCCGACAGGCTATGCCGTACACATTTCGCGCCCGTCGGCATCGGGCCGCTACATGTTCACGATCGGCCGCGACGCGAAGATCGACATGATCGATATGTGGATGGATCCGCCGGCGATTGTTGCCGAGATCAAGATCGGGCTCGAAGCACGCTCGGTCGAGACCTCGAAGTACAAAGGCTATGAGGACAAGTACGCGATCGCCGGGGCCTACTGGCCGCCGCAGTACGTCATCATGGATGGCGATACCCTCGAGCCGCTGAAGATCGTCTCTACGCGCGGCATGACCGTCGACACGCAGGAATATCATCCGGAGCCTCGCGTGGCCGCGATCGTCGCATCGCACGAGCATCCCGATTTCATCGTCAACGTCAAAGAGACGGGCCATATCCTGCTTGTGGATTACAGCAACATTGACGATCTGGCGGTTACCGATATCGGCGCCGCCAAGTTCCTGCACGATGGTGGCTGGGATCGCAGCAAGCGCTACTTCCTGACGGCGGCGAATCAATCAGACAAGGTCGCCGTCGTCGACTCGAAGGAACGCAAGCTGGTCGCGCTTGCCGACGTTACCAAGACGCCACACCCGGGCCGGGGCGCAAACATCGACGATCCCGACTACGGACCGGTCTGGATCACGAGTGCGCTCGGCAACGCGAATGTCACGTTCCTGGGCACGGATCCCGTTGGGCATCCGGATAACGCCTGGAAGACGGTTCGCATCCTCGAGGGGATGGGTGGCGGTTCGCTGTTCGTCAAGTCGCACCCGAATTCGTCCAATCTCTGGGCCGACGCACCGCTGAATCCGGATGAGGCGATCAGTCAGAGCGTCGCGGTATTCGACATCAACAATCTGGATGCCGGCTTCAAGACACTGCCAATCGGCGAGTGGGCAGATCTCGGCGAAGGGCCCAAGCGCATCGTCCAACCCGAGTACAACATGGCGGGCGATGAAGTCTGGTTCTCGGTATGGAGCGGCAAGGATCAGGAGTCGGCGATCGTCGTCGTCGACGACAAGACCCGCAAACTCAAAGCCGTGATCAAGGGTCCCGAGATCGTTACACCAACGGGTAAGTTCAACGTCTACAACACGTTGAACGACATCTACTGATCGCTGTTTTGGTATCGAAACAAGGTAAAGGAACATGAAACGCAATCACAACATCCTTCTCGGCGCACTGCTTGGATTAATAATGGCATTCCCGGTAGCGGCAGCCGAGGAGGACGGCGCAACGGACCTGGCGTCGGCGATCACGTCGGGCAAAGCAACTATTTCAGGGCGGTACCGCTATGAGCACGTTGATGAGGACAACGCTCTGAAGGATGCCAATGCGTCGACGTTGCGATTGCGGCTCAACTACCGGACCGGCCAATGGAATGGCTGGTCCGCGTTCGCGGAGTTCGATCATGTGTTCCATGTGCTGGTCGACGATTTCAACTCCGGTGGCGGCACGAGCCCGAATCGTGGCGAATATTCGGTTGTCGCAGATCCCGAAGGCTCGGACCTGAACCAGATCTATTTCGACCTCGATTTGAATGACAACTGGAAATACCGTTTCGGCCGGCAACGTATTCTGCTCGACAATCAGCGCTTTGTCGGCGGTGTCGGGTGGCGTCAGAACGAGCAGACCTATGATGCTTTGACGGTGAACACTGAAGCCATATCAAATACGGCTCTGTCTTATTCGTACGTCAATAATGTGCGCCGCATCTTTGGTCAGTCAGTGTCCGCCGGAAAGGAACGAGTCGACGGCCATCTTTTCAACGCGAAGGTCGCTGTCAATGACAGCTTTACGGTAACGCCATATTTCTACTATCTCGACTACGCCAGTGCGGTGGCCAATTCAACGGCAACGGCTGGCGTCAGGCTCGGCGGAAACGTCAAGGTCGGTGACGCTAAGATCGTATTACTCGCGGAGTTTGCAGCGCAGTCCGATGCAGGGGATAACCCGGTGAGCTATGACGCCGACTATTTTCATCTGAACGCCGCCTGGGCGATGGAGAATGGACTTTCCCTTGGCATCGCGTTCGAATCCCTCGGCTCGGACCCGAGTGCCGGTACGGCATTTCGCACGCCGCTGGCGACCCTGCACGCATTTAATGGCTGGGCGGATGTGTTCGTTCCGTCCGGCACGCCCGCTGCCGGGCTGGAAGACCTTTACGCGACCGTCAAGTTCAAGGCCGGTGAGTGGAGTCTGACGGGCGCCTATCACGATTTCTCGGCGGACAGCGGCAGCGGCGACTATGGCAGCGAGTTCGATCTCTCGGCCGGGCGCAAGCTTGGCCAGCGCTATGGCGTGCTGTTTAAGGGCGCATTCTTCAGTTCGGACTCGACGTCCTACGTCGATACGAACAAATTCTGGATCATGCTGACAGCCAGCTACTGACAATCGAGTTCTGCCGCTGCTTCCGGTAACCTGAGCGGCCGTGACGGCAGACTATTCACAGTTACTTCAGCGCAGACAACAACTGATGGGCCCGGCCTATCGGCTGTTCTACGACATGCCCGTGCATATCGTTCGTGGTGAGGGCGTCTGGCTGCACGATGCGGACGGCAAGAAGTATCTCGACATGTACAACAACGTGCCGCATGTTGGACACTGCCATCCGCACGTGGTCGAGGCAATCTGCCGGCAAGCGAGCATACTGAATACGCACACGCGATACCTGCACGAGAACGTCGTGAATCTGGCGGACAGGCTCACCGCCAAACTGCCCGAGGAACTCGACACGGCGATGTTCTGCTGTACGGGAAGCGAAGCAAACGAGCTTGCGCTACGCATCGCACGGACCGTCACGGGCGGCAGCGGCATTATCGTTACGAGTTATTCGTACCACGGCAATACGCAGGCAATCTACGAAATATCGACCGACTGTATTCCCGCAGACGAAATACCGGACTACGTCGTTTCAGTTCCTGCGCCAGACCGATATCGCGGACCGCATCGCGACGACGATGCCGCGGAGAAATACGCGGCGCATATTCAAGATGCGCTAGGCCTTCTCAAGACTCGCGGCGTGAAACCGGCGGCGTTCATCATCGATACGATCATCTCTAGCAGCGGTGTCGTTGCGCCGCCGCCGGGCTACTTGCGACAGGCGGCTCAAATCGTTCGCGATGCCGGGGCTCTGTTCATTGCCGATGAGGTTCAGCCGGGTTTTGGCCGCACGG
>CAMYMP010000060.1 GCA_947259435.1 uncultured Woeseiaceae bacterium | reverse complement strand
TCGTCACGACGATCTTCCATTCGTCCAAACTGTCTGGTCCCTGCCGCCTGACATGGAAACCAATAACCGGTTCCCTGAGCGGCAATTTGGACGGTGGCGTACTGTCCATCGATGGCGGCCATCTGAATATCTTCGGCAAGGATTTCGACATCCTGAGCGGCGGTAGCCTGGGCGGCGATTTCACCAATTCCGCTGGCGATCAGCTCTGGTTCCTTGAAATCGAATGGTTCGGCACCTTCCATTTCGAAAGCATTGCCATGGGGACTGGCGGGCCAAACTATTTCGGGCCGGACAGTTTAGTGCTCTGGGGGCAGAACGACGATGCTTATGGTTGCGACACCGTGCCCGCTGACAGTGATGAGAAACCACCTTGCGCGCCCTGGGGTATCGACCTTTACGGGAAGCGTGTTTCGGTGCCTGAGCCGGGCAGCCTGGCATTGATCGGAATCGGGCTGCTGGCGATGACGGCCGCCGGACGTCGCCGGCGCCAGCTGGTTCGGCGAGGATCCTGCTAGGACTCCATCACGCCAAGCACTTCGTTGGTCTTGTCTTCCATCAAGGCAGCATCACCGCGGCTCTCGACATTGAGCCGCACGACCGGCTCGGTATTCGACATGCGAATATTGAAACGCCAGTTCTCGAACTCGAAGCTGTAGCCGTCGGTGTCATCGACATCGATGGCCTCGGCTGCATATCGCTGGTGCAGTTTCTCCAGCGTGCGCCCCGCATCTTCGACCTGCCGATTGATCTCCCCGCTCGCCGGGAACTTCGCCTGCCGCTCGCCGACAAGCTCCGACAACGACTTGCCCGTCGTGGACAAAAGCTCCGCGACGAGAAGCCAGGGAATCATGCCGCTGTCGGCGTAAGAGAATTCGCGAAAGTAATGGTGCGCGCTCATCTCGCCGCCGTAAATGCCGTCGACCTTGCGCATCGTCTCTTTGATGAATGAATGCCCGGACTTGCTCTGCACGGCTTCACCGCCGGCCGCGGCTACGATATCGAGTGTGTTCCACGTCAGTCGCGGGTCATGGACGATTTTCGAGCCCGGGTTTTTCTTGAGAATGCTCTCGGCCAGCAGACCGACGATGTAGTAGCCCTCGATGAAACCGCCGTTTTCATCAAACAGAAAACAACGGTCGAAGTCACCGTCCCAGGCGATGCCCATATCGGCTTTGTGTTCGACGACGGCGTCGGCCGTGACGGCCTGATTCTCGAGCAACATGGGATTCGGGATGCCGTTCGGAAATGTGCCGTCTGGATCGTAGTTCACTTTGATCAGCTCGAATGGCAGCCTGGATTTGAGGCCGTCCAAAGCAATGCCGGCCCCACCGTTGCCCGGATTGACAACGAGATTGAGGGATTTGAGCGTCGCCAGGTCAACATAGCTCAGCAGGTGATCGATGTAGGGCTGGAAGGTATTGACCGGCGCGTGCAGCCCCCGTTTTTTCGCCACTTTCCGTCCATCGCCTTCTGCTAGCGCACGGATATCCTGTAGACCCGAGTCCGCGCTGATCGGGCGCGCTTGTTCGCGCACGATCTTGAGTCCGTTGTAATCCGCCGGGTTATGGCTCGCTGTGACCATGATGCCGCCGTCCGCCTCGAGATAGTCGGTCGCGAAATAGACCATTTCGGTGCCCCCGAGGCCGATGTCCATGACCTCTGCTCCGGTATCGCGGATCCCGCTTGCCACGGCGTCAGCGAGTTCCTTGCTGGACAGCCGGATATCGCGACCCAGCACCATCTTCCTGGCGTCGAGGAATTCTGCGGTTGCGTTGCCGATGCGATAGGCCACATCGGGGTTGAGCTGATCCGGAATTCGGCCCCGAATGTCGTAAGCTTTGAAGCAGTCGATGGTTATTGGCATAGCGCTCTTCTTCTCAATATAATCGGCTCGGTTTCTGATAAGCGGCGACCGCTCGATGCCGTCGCAGCTGATGTCCGAGATTCACTCCCTTACCCCGGCGGAATAGCGCAATGACAAAGAACCTTTTCCAGCTCGCATGCATGGTACTTACTGTATTGGTTGCGGCAGCAGCGCATGGACAGGATAAAGACTGGTATATCGCGCCGATGGCCGTGTACACAGACGACGATGGCGACCGCAATATTGACGACTCAGTCGCCGGCGGTCAACTCAGCATTGGCCGCGCAGTCTCGGAGCACGTGTCCCTCGAAGGCGCGCTTGGCTATTCCGACCTCAATGGCTTCCCGGGCCAAAAACATCTGGATGTCAGTTTCAACATGCTGGCCTTCCCGAATCGGGATCGCGCGTTCGCCCCGTATTTTCTGGCGGGCATCGGCTATCTGGGGACGGAGCTCGAAGGCGCCGGCGATGAGAATCGCGCGTCCGGCACGCTTGGACTCGGTTTTCGATGGGCACTCGGCGCAAGCGCCGTCTCTATAAGGGGCGAATACCGGGCGCGCCTCGCCTATGAGTCGGACAACAACCTGACCGATTTTATCGGCTCATTGGGTTTGCAGTTTTCCTTCGGCGGTGGCACGCCTGTCAGAAAAACGGCTCCCAAGTTCGACGGCGACGGCGACGGCGTGATGGATCACTGGGATCGGTGCCCCGGCACGCGGCAAGGCGTGGCCGTCGATGACAACGGCTGCCCACGGGATAGCGACGGGGACGGCGTCGTCGATGGTATCGATGCCTGTCCCGATACGCCCGCCGGCGTACCGGTCAATTCGGTTGGCTGCCCGCCAGACAGCGACCGTGACGGCGTGCCGGACGACAGAGACAAGTGCCCGAACACGGTTGCCGGCGCAGAAGTCGATGCCGACGGCTGTGAACGCGATGATGATCGTGACGGCGTCGTCAATCGTCTGGACGAGTGTCCGAATTCGCCGGCAGGTATTCAGGTTGATATTCGCGGCTGTGAAATCGGGGACGTTATCGAGCTGTCCGGTGTCAACTTCGAGAATAACTCCGACCGCATCATGCCTGGCAGTCAACAGGTTCTCAGGAACGCCGCGGCGACGCTCAGAAAGAACCCGGACATCGTCGTTGAAGTCGCCGGGCATACCGACAGTGTCGGCAGTGCGGCAAGCAACGCAAGTTTGTCCGAGCGGCGTGCGAAATCAGTGCGCGATTTCCTCGTCGGGGCTGGCGTTAACCCTGGCAACCTGACCGCGAAAGGCTACGGGGAAACAAGGCCGGTAGCAGACAATACGTCGGCGCTGGGCAGAGCGGTAAACAGACGCGTGGAGTTGATCATTCTGAATCGATGATCATCGCGTGAGCCGGGGACGAATCAGGTGTTCGTCCCCTCCCGGCCGTAGTTGTCCTCGAGGCGCACGATGTCGTCCTCGCCGAGGTAATCGCCACACTGCACCTCGATGATATGCGCCGGCTCGTCAAACGGGTTGGCGATACGATGCACGTCTCCGATCGCAATATAGGTCGACTCGTTGACGCCGAGATCGAACTCATCGTCGTTTTTTGTGATGCGCGCCTTGCCGCGCACAACCACCCAGTGCTCCGCGCGACGCGCGTGTTTTTGCAGTGACAGCACGGCGCCCGGGTTGACGATCAGGCGCTTGACCTGCCAGCCGTCCATGTTTTCCAGACTGTCGTAGCTGCCCCAGGGCCGGAATACCTGCCGATGCAATTGTGTCTCTTCCCGGTCCTGGTTCTTGAGTTCGTCGACGATGCGCTTGACGTCCTGTGACTGCGCCTTACTCGCGACAAGGACCGCGTTCTTCGTTTGCACGATCACTGCGTCTTCCAGACCGACGGCCGCCACCAACTGGCTCTCGGCCTGAATGAAGGTGCCGCGACAGTTATAGGTGACGACGTCGCCGTCAATCGTATTGCCGGATTCGTCGGCATCGCGCACGTCATGCAGGGCCGCCCATGAGCCAATATCACTCCAGCCCGCATCGAGCGGCACCATCATCGCAAGATCCGTCTTCTCCATAACCGCATAGTCGATGGAATCACTCGGCGACTGCGCGAACAGCGGCGCATCAGGACGCAGGAAATCCTCGCCTTTTTCAGGATTTTTGACGCTTTTACCTACATTTTTGTGAATTTTCGGCGCAAATCGCGATAATTCATCCAGGTACGTCCTGGCGCTGAACAAGAACATGCCGCTATTCCAGAAGTGTTTGCCGCCCTCGACGTAGCCTTTAGCGGTCTCGAGGTCGGGTTTCTCGACGAACGACTCGACGGGCACGGCCGCCTCACCGTGCGGCGTCGCTTTGATGTAACCGTAGCCCGTTTCCGGGTGCGCCGGCACGATGCCGAAGGTCACGAGTTTGCCGTCCAGCGCGGCTTCGACGCCGCGAACCACGGCGGCCTGAAACGCCTGCACATCCTTGATCACGTGGTCGGCCGGCATGACGAGCAAAAGCGTATCGGCGTCGGCTTCGGCAGCCAGAAACGCCGCCAGCGCCACCGCCGGTGCCGTATTGCGACCCTCGGGCTCGAGGACGATCCGGGCTGGCTGAGCAATGTCGCGCAGCTGCTCCGCAACCAGGAAGCGATGAGCTTCGTTGCAGATGACGTAGCATTCCTCTGCGGCATCCGCCATACCTCCCAGTCGACCCACTGTGTTTTGCAGCAGCGTGGTCTTGCCGTCGACAAGCGGCAGGAGTTGCTTCGGGTACATCGACACGGAAGCGGGCCAAAGCCGGCTACCGGGTCCGCCCGAGAGGATGACGGGGAGAATTTTGCTCATAACGATCAGTCCATGCGCCGCAAGCCGCGCGGCTACGACACCTTGTCTTCTTTGCGGCGCCCGTGCTTAGGGTTCGCGATCATATCGTGCCCGCGCCCTATTGCGTAGTACTGCAGCCCGAAATGCCCGACGATGTCCGGCTCGTAAAGATTGCGGCCATCGAAGATTACGGCATCCGCCAGTGAATCCTTGAGGGCCGGGAAATCCGGGCTGCGGAATTCCTGCCATTCGGTGATGATGGCGAGTGCATCCGCGCCCTCGAGGGCATGGTGGGCCGATTCGCAGAGTTCGAGCCCTTTCTGGTGCGGATAGAGCTTTCTCGTCGCGTCCATCGCCTCGGGGTCGTAAGCCCGCACCGTGGCGCCGGCGTCCCACAAGGCTTCCATGAGCACCCGACTTGGCGCCTCGCGCATGTCGTCCGTACGGGGCTTGAACGACAGGCCCCATAAAGCAATCGTTTTGCCCGCCAGCTTGCCGTCGTAGTGCGTCCTGATCTTGTCGAATACCCGGTGCTTCTGCCGGTTGTTCACCTCTTCGACCGCATCGAGAAGCTGCGCCGTGTAGCCCTCGCTTGCCGCCGACCGTGCCAGCGCCCTGACATCCTTGGGGAAGCACGAGCCGCCGTAGCCGGCGCCCGGGTAGATGAAGTGATAACCGATGCGCGGATCCGAGCCGATGCCAACGCGCACGTGCTCGATATCCGCACCCATTTTTTCCGCGATGTTCGCGAGTTCATTCATGAAGCTGATCTTGGTCGCGAGCATGGCGTTCGCCGCATACTTGGTCAGCTCGGCCGAGCGTATGTCCATGCTGATGACACGGTCATGGTTGCGATTGAACGGCTCATACAGCGTGCGCAGCAGTTCCGTCGTCCGCGGATTGTCGGTACCGACAATGATGCGATCGGGCTTCATGAAATCGCTGATCGCGGCCCCTTCTTTGAGAAATTCCGGGTTCGAGACCACGTCGAACTCGATCGACTTGTTGCGTTTGGCGAGCCTGGACTGGATCTCGGCCTTGACCTTGTCGGCCGTGCCCACAGGCACCGTCGATTTGTCGACAACGATGCGATAGTCATCCATGTGCTCGCCGATCGCGCGCGCGACGGCCAGTACGTGCTGGAGATCGGCCGAGCCGTCCTCGTCCGGCGGCGTGCCGACCGAGATGAACTGGAACAGT
>CAMYMP010000059.1 GCA_947259435.1 uncultured Woeseiaceae bacterium | reverse complement strand
AATAAGTTTTGACCCAAGGCCCTCGATGTCCAGCGCTTTTCGCGAGACAAAGTGCTTTAGCGAATTAGCTCGTTGTGCTGAACAGTAAAGGCCACCCGTGCATCGAGCAACCGCCTCGCCGTCGTCTCTTGTTACGGCGGAATCACATACCGGGCAGGTCTTGGGCAACTGTACCCGCCGGGTTCTTTTTGGCCTGCGGCTGGCTATGACCCCAACAACTTCTGGAATAACGTCGCCCGCACGCCGAATCGTCACGGTATCCCCTACGCGGACATCTTTTCTGTGCAACTCGTCGATATTGTGGAGTGTCGCATTGCTAACGGTCACGCCACCCACGAAAACAGGCTTCAGGCGCGCGACTGGCGTCAATGCGCCCGTACGGCCGACTTGGAATTCAATGCCCTCGACGGTCGTAAGCTCCTCCTGCGCCGGGAACTTGTGAGCGATCGCCCAGCGCGGAGCGCGGGAAACGAATCCGAGCTCGCGCTGCTGTGACAGGTTGTTGACCTTATAGACCACCCCGTCAATTTCGTACCCCAGAGAATCCCGCTTCGCGCCCATTGCCTCATAGAAAGACAGGCACCCATCGACGCCTCTGACCACGCTCCGCTCCGGGCAGGTCTTCAGCCCCCAGTCTTCCAACTGATCGAGTATCTCGCTGTGACTGTCCGGCAGATCGCCGCCGGCCACCCTGCCAACGGAGTAAACGTACATGTCCAATGGCCGCTCGGCCGTTAGCTTTGGGTCCAGCTGGCGCAGACTGCCAGCCGCGGCGTTGCGAGGGTTAACGAAGGTCTTCTCCCCAGCTGCACGAGCTTTCTCGTTGTATGCTTCGAAGCCCGCCTTTGGCATGAAGACCTCGCCCCTGACCTCCAGTGTCGACGGGTAGCCCTCACCAATTAAATGCAGCGGCACTGACTCGATTGTTCGGACATTGTGCGTGATGTCCTCGCCGGTGCTTCCGTCACCGCGTGTCGCGGCACGCACCAACCTGCCGCCCTCATAGAGCATGCTCACCGCAGCGCCATCCAGTTTCGGCTCTGCCGCATATATCAGTGAATCCGCAGCATCTTCAAGCTCGAGTCGCTCAGCGACCCGGCGATGGAATTCTTGAAGCTCTTCGGCCGAAAAGGCATTTTCGAGCGACAGCATCGGTACCTGATGTTCCACCGTGCCAAATGCAGCAATGGGCATATCTCCGACTCGCTGTGTCGGCGAGTCGTCGGTAATCAGGTCTGGGTTCGCTTTCTCAAATGCCTGCAACTGCCGCATGAGCCGGTCATACTCGACGTCCGGAATCTCGGGATCATCGAGAACGTGGTAGCGATAGTTGTGGTGTCGAATCTGATCCTTGAGGGAATCGATCTTCTTGCGAGTAGCGGCCGACGCTGTCATTACGGAGTCTTCGGCGCCTGGATCAGGCAACCAGATTGCTGTGCTGGTATTGAATAATTTCCTCGCGCATATACCGTTCGCGCTGAATGCTCAGCGTACTGCCCGACTCATCGAGCAATTCGGCGTTGAGTGTCTGTGCAATCGCCCGAGCGGCCGTCATCATCATATCGAATGCTTCGACACCGTCCACCGGTCCCGGCAGAACGAGAAACAAGCTAATGCCCGGAATCTCTTGCTCTTTGATATTGGCAAGATCAAAGCTGCCGGGTTCGACGAGACTCGCGGCGCTGAAAATGGTTTTGTCCTCGTCGTTGCCATCGTATCGGTGGAATATTCCAAACTTTCCGTGCCGCAACCCGATTCCACGCAAACTGAGTATTAGGTCGTCGCCGCGAAAAGCGGCTCCATCACGAGCAACGATTCGCAACGTGACGATCTTTTGCGGCGTTTCTTCTGCCAGCTCAACCATCGGCGTCGTAGTGACATCGACCGCAGCGGAGTCCTGCTCAAGCTCCGTCAGCTCGACTTCTTCGTCACCGAGTGTTGGCGCAACGCGTGGACCCTTTATCTTTTCTTGTTCTGGCCTGTCTCGCTCTCGCCGGCTGTAGAAATACACACCGGCGATCACCAGGAGTCCAAAGAGCAACAGCAACCAGCGCAAACCGTCCATTTCTCAATGACCTAACTCGCCGCCATTTTCACTGCTTCATCGAGATCGACAGATACCAGGCGGGATACGCCAGGTTCCTGCATCGTTACACCCGTCAGTTGTCGTGACATTTCCATCGTCACCTTATTATGTGTGATGAACACAAACTGCACCTTTTGCGACATCTCACGAACAATTTCACAAAAGCGCCCGACATTAGCATCGTCGAGTGGTGCGTCGACCTCATCGAGGAGACAGAACGGCGCGGGATTCAGTTCGAATATCGCGAAGACCAGCGCTACTGCCGTCAGTGCCTTTTCGCCGCCGGAGAGGAGATGGATATTGCTGTTGCGCTTGCCGGGTGGACGCGCCATCACCGTAACACCCGCCGACAAAAGATCGTCGCCGGTAAGTTCCAGATACGCGTGCCCGCCGCCGAAGAGCTTGGGAAACAGCTTCTGGAAGCCTGTGTTGACGTTCGCATAGGTCTCGCGGAATCGCGATCGTGTCTCGCGATCGATCTTGCGTATCGCGCCTTCGAGCGTTTCCAGAGCATTGTTCAGATCTTCGAGTTGCGCATCAAGGTATTCCTTCCTCTCCGATTGTTCCTTGAACTCATCGATGGCGGCGAGGTTGATGGGACCCAGTCTGTCTATACGGCGGCGAATCTTCTCCAGCTTTGGCTCCCAATCATCGATCGTCGCCGCTTCGTCCATTTCGTCGATCAGGTTGTCGTAGTCAAAATCCGTTTGGGCAAGTTGCTCGGCAAAACCTTCCCGGCGTACACGCACTTCGCGAAGTCCCATTTCAGCTTCGCTGACCTCATTGCGCGCTTCATTCACTGACTGGTCAATGCGCATGCGTGTCTGATCCAATTCGCGCAACTCGGCTTCAATCTCCTCTACGAGGCTTCTTGCAGCGCCAAGCTGCTCCTCAACCTCGACGCGAGTCCCAAGCTGTTCTTCAAGCGACTTTTTCGATTCGGCCAAGGGTGCCTGACGTTGCTCGAGCTGCCCACGAATTTCAACTTCTCTATTCTGGAACTGTTCCAGCTGCGACCGCATGCGATCGAGACTCTGCGTGGCAGACTCTTTGCTAGTCCGGCGACTTTCAAACTGAATAGTGATGTTCTGTACTGTTTGCCGGTCTTCCTCCGCCTGGTCACGTACTCGCTGTAACTCGCTCTGCAATTCCTCACGCCGCGCTTCGAGAATCTCGCGCTGCACGTCCAGTTGCTTGAGGGTCTCAATTGCCTCGGTGGCGCATCGTTGCGACTCACGCAGTTGTTCCTCGGCAGATATCTGGTAATTGTCGACCTCGCTGGTTTCCTCGGCGATTGCCGCCTGACGCGCATTGGCCTGATCCATACGGTATTTTGCAGCGTCGAGCGCGGCTTTTACTTCCGAGTACTCATTGAGCAGAGAAGCGGCATCTTTCTGCACTGTTTCTCGACGTTCCTCAAGCTGATTGAGGCGTACACGGCCATCCTGAACGAGCTTGCGCGCGCTATCGAAGCGCGCCTGCAATTCGCGGTTGTCTGTCTTGAGACGGCGCATATCATGCTCACGCGACAAAACGCCGGCTTTGGCGTCTTTATCACGCGAGACGCGAAGCCATTGCTTGCCCAGCCAGATGCCTTCTTGCGTAATAACCGAACTGTCATCACCGACAGACTCGCGCATCGCCAAGGCCTTGTTCAGTGAGCCTGCAACTCGCACCTGAGCCAAACGCCTGTGCACAGATTCCGGTGCGCCCGTGACTTGCGCAGCCAACGTGTCCGATACATCAAACAGCTCGGGGTTGCCAGGTTGCTCCTGGAGAATCGTGACATTGCCGCTACGTAGCTTCGCGATGCTTTCGGTTACCGGCGTGATGTCGTTGACGCAGATTGCCTGCAAGTAATCACCAAGGACCGTTTCAACAGCCTTTTCCCATCCGGCAGCAACATCGAGAGCCTGTGCAACTTTGCGGTTGGTATCCAGGCCGGCACTCTCCAACCACTCATTGACACCTTCGTCCCCTTCGCCCAATGCGGCTTTCTGCAAAGCTTCAAGTGAGGCGTACTTGCCCTGCCCGACCTGCAGCGCATTTCGCCGTTCGTCAACGAGTCGTGTGAGCTTCTTGTCCTGCTCACGCAGCTTGCGAATCTTCTCAGTGATGTCAGCAAGATGGCGGTCAAACTCGTCGCGCGCTTGTCGCTTGCGCTGTTCCTGCGAGGCCAGCTCATCGAAATTCAATTTCAATTCGTCAGCGCTGGCGCCAGACTTTGCATCGTCGAGCTTTTGGCGACGTTCGGAGAAACTCTGAATGCGAGACTCGATTTGTTCGGAGCGTGTTTGCTCGACATTACGAAGCTGCTGCGCCTCGTTGAACTTGTTTGTGTGGTCCTCCCACTGCCGTTGCCAGTCGCCCAGCGCCTCTTCAGCACGCTGCAAGGATTCTGTCGATGCTTCTTCGCTCTTGCGCGCTTGTTCCAGGCCCGGTACCAGCTCGTTCAGTGTAAGTTCGAGCTGTGCAATCTCGGTCTGATCCTTGTCGATATGTTCGCGGATTTCGCGGGCGCCAGACACCGCTTGTTCGAGGTCCTTCGCTTGCCGTTCATCCAATTCGTGCGCGTGCTCGATGGTCTGTTCGAGTCGGGCGATTTCAGATCCTATCTTGTAAAAGCGACCTTGCACCTCGTTGAATGCGTCGTTGCGTTCGCTTTGCTGCACTCGTGACTCTTCGATCTTTGCCTCAAGTTTTCTCTGCTCGGCGATCGCCGCTTCGAGCCGCGTCTTGCGTTCGGCCAGATGCCGATCTGCGTCATCGGCGCGGTCATCAAGGTGTTTGGTCCGCAGTGCCAGCAGTTCGGCCGCTGTGCGACGCTCCTGATCCTTGTACTTCCCATATCGCTCGGCCGTTTTTGCCTGTCGATCAAGATGCTTGATCTGCTTCTCGACTTCTTCGAGCACGTCCAGAAGGCGATCGAGATTCTCTTTCGTGTGCTTGATCCGGTTCGACGTCTCGCGGCGGCGCTCTTTGTATTTGGAGATTCCAGCAGCCTCTTCGAGAAACACACGCATTTCTTCGGGCTTGGCCTCAATAAGCCTCGAGATCATGCCTTGCTCAATGATTGAATAGCTTCGCGGTCCCAGGCCCGTGCCAAGAAAGACGCCCGTAATGTCTTTGCGGCGGCACTTTGTGCCATTCAAAAAATACGTTGAAATGCTGTCTCGAGAGACTTCACGCCGAATCGCAATTTCAGCGTACTTCGCGTACTGCCCTTCGAGCGTTGTCTCACTGTTTTCGAACAGTAACTCGACCGAGGCAGCCCCGACTGGCTTGCGTGAACTCGAACCGTTGAAAATCACGTCCGTAATCGAATCGCCGCGAAGCCGGCTTGCTGAGCTCTCGCCCATCACCCACCGTACAGCATCGATCACATTCGACTTGCCACAACCGTTGGGCCCGACTACGCCGACAAGGCTGCTTGGGAAGGTGATCGTTGTGGGGTCGACGAAGGATTTGAAGCCGGCGAGCTTGATTTTGCTTAATCGCATGTGCTGTAAGACGCCAATGGCCCGTCAAATCGGGCTAGTGTAATGGAATTCAGGCAATAAAACGATTGTCGCGGGAAAAAGACAATTGCCCCGCAGACCCCGTTCTACCTTGCTTTCGGCACCCTGCCTGAACGAGGATATTTGTCGAAAAAATAGGCTTCCATGCCGCCCCAAGCCATGTATAATCCCGCCCTTTTCTCGATCCGGCAGGAGTTCCCAATGGCCGCAAGAAAGGCCGCAAGCAAGAAGCGGAAGAAAGCACCAGCCTCTCGAAAGAAGGC
>CAMYMP010000058.1 GCA_947259435.1 uncultured Woeseiaceae bacterium | reverse complement strand
GTCAATGCGTCCGGCATGCACATGATGTGCGAATTTATCAAGCGGCAGTGCATTGCGGCCAATGTGCGCGTGCCGTTGATAATTTACGAGTTCGATCCGATGCATCTGAGCACCACACCGCCGAGTGGTGACATCAATTTGGGTCCCGATTATTTCTCGGGAAACGTGATATCGCTGCGCGGGCGAAGGACGAGCCCGGAATTCCAGTGGCTTGTCGAAACGTCCGGTGCCTGGAATGCGCCGGAAGAGGCTCGGCAAAAAGACCGGAAACCGAACTGGGTGCGCGATCGCGACCGTGTCATCGCAGGAGCGTATCTGGGTGAGATCGAATTTGATGCGGGGGCCGTGGCCGATTGGTTTGACGGTGCGAGTGCCCTGCAGGCGGTGTCGGACAACATGGTGTGCTTTCTGCATCCGGCGGATCGCACAATGACCGATGAGATAAAGGACTCCTGCGGCAGTGACAGACTCACATCGTTTATGACCGATATCAGTGAACGGCTCGGAGTTTCGATGCTTTCATGGCAGGCTTTCGAATTGCTGCCTGCCGATTTCCTCGATATCAATCACATGAATGCTCGCGGCGGGCGCGAGAAACTCAGCCGGCAGCTTGCGGCGATGATTTACTCGACGGAGGCTTCATTACAGCGTGATTATGGGTGATGTTCGCGGGCAAGCAGGTTTTCCTACCAGTGCCCCGTGCCGGGTTCGCCCTTAAACGGGCCAACGACATTCGAGGTAATCCAGCCGCCATAGAAATGGCCGGGCTGTGGCGCGACACGCTCGCCGTCGACAAAGCAATCGATGCGTCCCGGGTAGAATGAGACGTAGCCCTTTAAAATCTCAAACCGTGCGCGGGGGCGCGGGTAATCCCATGCGACGGGCGTTGCCGGATCTGCGGCCAGCGCCCAGTAACGTGCGGCACCTTTCCATTCACACACGGAACTGCCTGACGATTCCACCAGATGGTCCCACTCGACATCTTCGGGCGGCACGTAATAGGTCGGTGGACTCGCGGTCTCCAGCAGCCGATAACTCTTGTTTGTGCGGGCTATCACGGTATCGCCATCCTTGACTTCGACGACGCGGCTGCATGCCTGTGTGACGGGAGGCCGCGGATAGTCCCACACCGATTCCTGGCCAGCTGCCGGCTCGATAGCGAAGTCGGGTCGCTGCTGTCCACGATAGTCCCACATCACGACAAACTATCGCCCGCGGCGCGAATCGCCAAAAAAACCTGGCCCGGAAGTCCAAATTCACCTTCGTTATCGTCGCTAACTCCATGAAATGTCTAAAAGTGTGAAATTCGTCAAAGCTTATTGTCGAATGGAACTTTTTTCACCGCCGCGTCGTTTAATAATCAGGTCGGCGTCTTTAGCAACATCCCAGAGCGGTTTCACAATGCGGGCAGACAAAAGCTGGATTGGCGATCAGGCATTCGGAGAGGATGCAGGCGCCCTCGTCACCGTGACCTACAAGTCACACCAGGATGCACTATTGTTCGTTCGCTCGGCCCTGACCGATGACAATGGCGTCGGTCTGCTGCAGGGGCCGAGATTATCCGGCAAAACGACGATCTTGAGACGCCTGTCGGAACAATTGCCCCGAGAGACTGCCGTTGCGCTCATAGACGGCACGCGCATCAAGCCGCGCGAGTTACTGTCTAGGATGCTGGCACAGTTCGGCTACGAGACGAGTCTCGAATCGAACGAAGAACTCATCAAGATGATGAGCGTATTCGCCATGCAGCAAGCGCGCAGTTGGCAACCGCCAATCCTGATTGTCGACAATGTCGATCGCAAGTATCCAAGCGCACTGGGCGTACTGAATACGCTCGCACAACTCGAGATACAGGAGAGGTTTGCGATTCGTATCATCGTGTCCGGCGGCGAGGCGCTGAACTCGCTGATCGAATCTCGCGGCATGGCCAGTCTCGCTAGTCGGAGTGACGGCAGTTTCGTGATCAGCCCGCTGTCACTTAGAGAAGCACTTATCTATCTACACGCGAGGCTTGGTGCTTGCGGCGTAAACAATGCCGATACGGTATTCCCGGTCGATGTCTGCGATCGTCTCTACCAGCAATCCGGCGGCTGGCCAGGTTTGATGAACCAGTTCGCGCGGGAAGCTATAGGGCGTGCCGCACATTTCCCGCTGCGCCTCTCCGATACGGAGGCGAAGAAAGAAATCCAGGAAGAGCCGGCTTCCAAATTACCGGTTCTCGGTGCTGACGAAGCGGCGAGTCCGTTGCCGCCCCAGCTTATCGTAACGAGAGACGGCGAAACGTTGGCGGAGTGTTCACTTACAGATAAAAAGACGCTGGTGGGTCGCTCCGATTTTGCCGATATTGTGATCGAAGACGACTTCATCAGCAAAATGCACGCCGTATTACTCCTCTACTCCGATGCGCTTGTGCTGCTTGATCTGAATAGTGCCAACGGCACAACGGTCAACTCAGTCAGAGTCGGCAGCACGATACTCAAAGACGACGACATCATCTCTTTGGGTAATCATCGTCTGAAAGTCGAAAATGCGCCTCCGATCAGTGAAGAGGTCGCAGAACTACTGAAATCGCCAGACACGGTCAAGATGAAAAATCTCATCGACATGCGCCGCCTCAAAGCGCGAAAGCGAATCATGGCTGCCAACAAAGGCACGCAGCAGGGCTGAATTCCTTTTTGACGATGTGTCACACGGCGTCCGACTGCGGATACAATGCATGGACGAACGGAACCAGCGCGATAATCAGCGTCTGGCTATAGATGCCTTCGCGCGTATACAAGCCATCTGTCAAGAGACCAAATGCCCCGCCACCTTGTTTGCTGTTCACGGTTGAAAATACGCTATCGTTAGCTTCGCCGAGTTCCATGCCGCCAGCGACGAGTTCTTTCACGGCCGGAGGCAAGGGCAAAGTCACGCTTCTTGCCTGGCTTACGTCGCCCGAGCTGCCGAGTATCGCCATCCACGCAAAGGCCATGAGTTGATCGTCGACGATATCGATGCCGCCCTCGAGGCCTACCCAGAAGTCCGCCTCGGGAACATTCACTGCTGATCGCATGGCCCGGGTTTTTGCACCCCGGCGGGTTGCTTCATCGGAGTCGGGCTGATCGCCGGCGCCGGACTGGACATCGGCAGGCATGATTTCGACGGACGCATCCGGGAATACGGTCGTGAACGCTCGTCGGGCGGCGCCGATCTTCACAGGGTTTCGGGAGGCGACTACAACTCTCATTTTTCGGCTCGATATCAGGATTTAATGGAGTTGCCCATCGCATCTCCTCGCAGAATCAGTCTAGTACAGCCAGATTGAGATGTCCGTTGCCGATCGATCGAGATGAGGAGTTCGCGTACCCGGCAAGGCTCGTCTAGACTTAAGCGAGATCTCTGCAATCGGCACTGTCCTTTGGGAAACAATGCATGAAAGACTACCTGACGTTTTTTCGCGAGAGCTACGATCGGGCGATGGCCAACGAATCTCATCCAGACGAATTTCTTGAGGCCTTTTACGACAACTTTATGTCCAAGTCAGATGCGATCGCGCTTCAGTTCGCGGCCACCGACATGCAGCGACAAAAGAAGATGCTTGCAATGTCTCTTCAACACATGGTTGATTTTTCCGTACAACGATTGGCGAGTGACGATTTACGCAGAATCGCCGAACGCCATAGCGTCACGCAACTCGATGTCGATCCGGGCTTTTACGATCTCTGGCTGGATAGCCTGATCGAAACGGTACATTTGTTCGATGTCGGCTTCACCGAGGAGATCGAACTGGCCTGGCGCGTCGTTCTCGCGCCAGGCATTGCCTATATGAAGTTCAAGTACAATAAACCGGCGATGAACGAACTCGTTAGCGCGTCAGCCGCGACGCTCGATGAAATCGTGGACTAGCGCCAAAGTACTCAACATTCTTCGCACCAGTCGGCATCCTCGAAGTTGCCGTCCTCATCCGGATCTTCAATCCACGTGCTGCCCTCGTAGTCGTCGGATTCTGTCTCTTCCCAGTCGTACTCTCCGCCGTCTGGATCGACATCGTCTTCGTCTTCGTCGTATCCGTCGTCGTCATCCGCATGAGCGCCGCCAGCAGAATCGTAATACGGATTGCTTTCGGTTGAGGCCGGCACCGGCAGCGATGTCTGGAACACGCTGCGGAATGCCGATATCAAATCGCCGTTCGGTAATGCCAAGGTGATTTTCAGGATATTTGTTGGCCAGTAGGGCAAAAGAAATCCCTCAACGCCGACCCCCAGAAAAACGAAGTCAACATCGACATACACTCTTTGATTGTCGAGGTTGGAGACGAAGAAATCATCCGCCTGATCACAGCTCAACCAAGCTTCGGGGCCATATATCTGGTTAAACGCGAAGTTGGCAAAGTCGTCAGGATAGTCATGCGGATCGCGGCATTCGCTGCAAAGAATATTGATGGAGTTCGCCTGTGCCAGACAGGTATCCGCAGCGAGAGAAGACAGCAATACGCAAATGAGAAGTAAGCTACGCATCGTCAGGCCCTCCGATCGTGACTTCGCCGAGGACGGTCTGTTGTGTGCTGCGCATGGACTCGAGCAACTTCTCCACACGTGCATCCAGCGAATTCAGCTGATCGGTACTGACGCCAGCCTTGATGAGTTCGTGTCTCAGAAAAGCAGATTTGTCCGGAGCATCGCCGAGTCGTGCTGCCAGTGCCGCGAGTTCGTATTGGCGTTTGATATTGGCAATTTGCGGAGTTCCGTTGACTGCGATCGTTCCGAAGGCCTGGTCGGACAGCCACGCGATGGTTTCGACCTTGCCGCCGTCAAGCGCGGACGCACGTAGTAGCAATTCGAAAGACCTCTCGTTGTCCGTACCGAGCAGACGTTTACCGAGCACGGCGGCGGCGTCCGCGTTGGAGTAAGCCATGACGGCCAGCGTCTCGTCGGCGTAATGCGCGTATGGATGCGGCAGACTGGAATGTCTCGGAGTGCAGGAGTACGCAGAGAACATCTCTCCCTGCGGCGTCACATAGTCGTTCAGTTCGATCGTGCAATCCCTGTCCTTGCGTACGCGTATGCCGTGCACAGTCTCAGTTCCGCTGTCGGCGAGACCGTTCGGTTCAGGTTCACGCCGGCTCACGGAATCGGGCGGCCGGACACTCGAGTTGCTGAGTGGCTCAGCTTGCTTCTGCGGCACGCCGCTCGGCGCGTCGTGGAATAAGGCGTAGCCAAAACAGGCGGCGAATAGGCAGAGCAGGGCGATAATTGTAGTTTTCATAGCCAACATTCCTTCCTTGGTAGTTGAACAGAAGCATTACTGTAGACGCCTGACGCAGAAGTTTCGCCCGGCAAAAGTGCGTAGTTAGTGTTGTTTTCGCGTCGAGCACAGTGAAGTCGGTGACCGCGACCGGTCTGGCGCCTTCTTTTCGGTGCCACGGCTGCTACAATTTTTCCGCAGGAATAACGTCAACAACAAATCAATGAGGGGATCAATCTATGCGTATTAGATCAATTCTAGCCGGAGCTGCCATGCTCGCGTTTTCAATCAGTGCATTTGCTGACCTGGAGCCCTGGACGGACTATGAGGTGAGTGATGCCGTGTGGTCTGTTACCACCGTGCGGGTCGATTCCAATATGGGCGACGCGTATTTGGAGGGCATCCGAAATACATGGGTTTCGGGGAACAAGATCGCGCAGGAACTCGGCCAAATAGAAAGCTGGGCGATATACCGCAGTGACCTGCCCGACAGTGGGGATTTCAACCTGCTCCTGGTCGTCAAGTTTGCGAATACTGCTGATCTGGCACCAAACAAAGAGCGTTAAGTAATAAGTGAAAATTTAATCCATGAAATAACTGATTATGAAAGTCATAGAATTGAATACTTTGTGATTCGTGAATGGTTTAATATTGGTTTTGGAAGAAAGGGTTTTTACGCAGCAGGTATGGAGGCTGGCTTCAAAAAGAAAGACCCCGCCACGGCGGGGTCTGCAGGGCCCACCTGAGGTGGGCCCTTTCTTTGTGGTTGACCTACCTGTTACGCCGCGGTCAATTCTGTGAGCAACGCCTGCGCAGCGCTCCTGAAAAACGGCAGGTTGGGGCTCAGCGTGTTCCGGTTTGCCGCACGGGTGGCAAGGTCGATGGCCTGTTCATCGTGGCCAAGGTCAGCATGCATAACTGCGGACCAGTACAGGACGATCGGATCCAGCTGATTTGCGTCTTTGAAGAATATAGCGGCTGATTCGTATTCTTCGTTATACATGGCGAGAAACGCCGAGAGCTCATTGATCCGGCGTTTTTCGATGGCCGTTCCATTCATTTCTGCAGCAGCCTTATACTCGGCCACTCGCGTCGCTGCGGTTTCGCCGTCGTCCATGTTCATTGCCGCGATAGCGGTCTTGAACAGGTGCGTGCGTTCGGCCTGGGCCTGATTTGCCGCGCTGAATCCGGCCTGTAGCCGGTAATCCAGAGCAGCGTCATAAAGCTCCTCGGCCTTTTCCGGCTCGCCCGACACCAGCATCATGTCACCCATGTAATCGCTGATAAAAGCCATCGCAGCGCGATCTCCCTTGACTTCGGCTTCAGCCAGCATCGTTTCGCAGACTTCTTCAGCGGCTTCGTAGTTACCGGCAAACAGATGTGACGTGACCGACATGAACATGGCGCCCTGGCGTTCAGCGAAATTTCGTGCCCGCGCGAGCATCTGATCAGCGGCTTCCTGCGCCAGTTCGGCCTCGCCCTTCAGCGATTCGTTGATCGAGATACCGGCGTAGGACGCGGGAAAATCCGGACTGATCGCGAGGGCCTTGCGGTAGTTTGCGATCGACTCGTCGTATTCACCCATCTCCATTAACAACTCGGCATAGGAGTCGTAGGGATTGGCCTCATCCGGAATCAACTCGATGTACCGGGCAAATGCGCCCCTCGCGCTGTCCAGGTCGTCGACGCTTCGGTAGGCGTAGCCTAAAGCGTTATAGGCGGTGGCAAAATCGGGATTGATCTCCGTGGCGTGCCTGTAGTGTTCAACCGCGCCGGCAAAATCCTGTTGGGCGTTCATGAAACCGCCAAGCTGCATATGCACCCGTTCGTCCTGCGGGTACATTTCGACGAGTTTGTTCAATGCATCACGCTGGGCCGCCTGATCGTTCTCTGATGCCGCATAAAGTGCGGCAATGGCGAGCTGCTCGCCTTCCGACGCATTTCCTGCGTGTTCGCGGGCCTTGCTGACAGCGTCGAAGAATTCCGCAGTACTCTGCGCTGTTTGCGCGAGCATGAAATAACCCATCGCAAATCCTTCATCTGCTGCAACGGCTTCGGTAAATGCTTCGTTGGCTTCGACGGCGTGCAGGTCTTCGAGCAACGCCCGGCCTTGCATGTAATGATCACGCGCCTCGTCAGAGGACGTTGTTACCGGAACCTTCGCAGCAGCGTCGCCCTTGTCTGACGGCTTGTCCTGTTGACCGCACGCGGCGAAACCCAATGCTGCCGCGCACAATATCAACGGAGCCAGAGTTCTAACGGAAATGGTTTTTGTCACGATTCGCTCCTTATCGTTCTTTTCGTGGATCTCGTCACGGCAAGGACTTTGCCTGACGGATACAGACTATTGTACTCCAGCGTGGATTGCAGTCGGGTTATCGAGAAATTACGTGGGATAAGTGGCATAAGTGTTTGTTGTGATTAATGTTTGATCAAGCCGGCAAATAATAATGAAGGCCCCTGATTTTTCGGTGATGCGTCTTTCGATGGTGCTGCCAGGCGCGGGTTGTCCAGGGGGGCGTTCCGTCGTGATCGATGGTACAGCTCAGCGGGGTCAAAGCTATAATCGTAGCGTCGAGTTTGAGGACGGCGAGGGCATCGATCCGCGCATCATCGTCGAATAGATGACCTGAACGGTGGGCCCGGGATCCAGGCATGTGCCCGGTTCCCGGCGCTCACGCATAACGAACTGCAGGGCGCCCGCCGCCTCAGCCCAGATCAGGGCCCCGGAGCTGGGCCGGCATCCAAGTCGACGATGACCTCGTTGGCCTCGAAAACGCCGGTCATGGGCATGCTCCCGAACAGATCAACGATCTGACCAACATCGAGATCATCGAACGTACCCATCGTCACTTCCGACGCTGCCGTATCCACCAGCAGAATGTCGGCACCTTCAAGCACAGTCACGCTGATGTCGCCACCCCCGGCGAGGGTCAGGCCGAAGCTTCTCGTGGCAGCATCGAGGGGAAGAATGATTGTGCCACTGACCTGGTCATCGCCTTCGGCCTCGACGAATACGAGCGCGGCGCGAATCAGGTCCGGATCGAGCGGGTCCGCTTTCTCCGGACGAACGCCTTCGACCTCGATGTCGGTACCTAGAACGATGGCGTCCGGACCGAGTTGGCCGCCAGCATCGTAGTATTTGGTGCCCGGCTGCAGCTCGACAACAATATCGCCGTTTTCGCCGATGACCATCAGGAACTGGTTGTCCATCGGTGCACTGACTACGTTGCCCTTCACCTGTACGGCATTGCCGCCAATCTCGAGAACCAGCGCGTCGAGCATGATGTCGGTGCCGACGACGTAACGGCCTATGACGACCACCGGATCATTAGCCATCAAGGTACTGAAATCCGTGGAAAGACCATCATCACCAAAGATGCTGGTGCTGCCGCCGGTCGTCACAGCGATGCAGCTGTCCGGGGTTTCAATATCGCATAGCAGGAAACTACCGGCCGGATCCGTGAAGATCTCGTTCACGATGCCCTCAACTCGCGCGAGTTTGTCGGGCCGGCCGCCGTCCAAGAAATTCGCTTTGACGACTGGGCGGAAATTGTATTTGTTACTTCTGCCCGTGCGAGTGATCTTGATAGCTTTATTGGCTTCCATGTCGACTTCGACGAGCAGGGAGCGCCCCGGCAGCACTTCGATACCGCTCGGATCGAGCAGGTCGATTTTGCCGTTAGCCGGAAGCTTCGGAAATATGGAGTCCGTGCCATCTTTCGGGACCAGTTCAAGCGCGTCGATGACCAGACGCAGCTTGGTATAGATACCGGCGGTTACCTCACCAAACACGATGGGCTCATTAAAGTTGGTGAGATTCAGCAAGTCGATCGGCTCAGATCCCTGAAACAGGTTTTGCTGGCCGTCGTCGCCACCGATCAGAATTGCTTCGACGACATTGAGCTTGATAGGTGGTCGGTGTACTGTCGACCTGATCGCTGTTATTTGAGGATGAACTGCCACTGCAGGCAGCGATAAGAAGAGACGCCGCCAGAGCCAGAAGTGGCAATGCGGATCGACGGCGTATTAAAGAGGCGTTCATCGGATTTCCCCGTGTTGTGTTGTGACGTAGGAATTAGTCAGCCAAACTTGTTGTACAAATCAAATCAGCTTTTGGAAATTACAGTCTATTCTTCACGCGACGGACTTCAACCGTCGCCAGATTGCGACATTTACATAACGCTGCGCTGCGACTTACAACGCTGTTAGGGCGTGAAAATTGTTTTAGTCGGCGCCCGAGCGAGGACTGATGTTGACCTTGAACTGCAGGAAAATGATCCCGCTTAGAGAATCATCGCGCATCTGCGCTTCGAGTAGTTTTTCCACAGCCTGCTTCGGCAGATACGTGAGATTCAGACCTGCATAGCGGTTGCCGACAGTCAGGCTCGGCAGGACGCCGGGAAATGGCCGGTTGCCATTAACGTCCTTTCGCGTCATCAGGAATGCGTTGATACCGGCGTCTACGTAAAAGTCACCCAGGCGCTCTGTCTCGTTGCTATCACGAAAGCCGTTAGCCATAAGCCGTGGGCGCCAGCGGGACTTGCTATCGAACTCGTATTCCAGGCCCAGTCCGTAGTTAGCCTCGTTCCACTCCCTGCTTGCACCAAGGTGAAAAGACTTGCCGTTGAACACGGCGCTGAGTTCGCCGGCCGTCACGGATGACGGCAGCAAGAAAGCGGTGAGGACGAGAAAAGTGAGTGCAACAACAATTAACGGCTTCATTCCAATGCTGATGCAAAGTGCATGCCGATAAGAAAAACATATTAAATACAGTCAATTAGAAATAATAGTTCGACCAGCTGTAAAGAAATTCGACGACCATCGTGCCAGCAGCCGTGATTTCGCGGTTTGCTCCCGGCTAGGCTTGCCGCGCGCCTCTCCTGTCGCCGCCGATCGCCTTCCGGGCTAGCGTCGCAATGTCGCGCTGAATCAGCAGCAGGCACGGCAATAAAATCAGCGTCAGCGGTGTGGCAAACAGGATGCCGTAACCCATCGCCAGAGCCATCGGGGCAGAGAATGGATCCGAGCCGCCAATGCCGTAGGCCATCGGCAGCAATCCGGCGACGGTCGTCACCGAGGTGAGCAGGATCGGTCGAAGCCGATGTTTGGTTGCATCGACGATGACGTCATTGTGAAGGGCGGCAGTCTCGCCGTCACTCATGCGGTTCGCAAGATTCACGAGTATCAGCGAGTCATTAACGACAATGCCGACGAGCCCGATGACACCCAGCATCGCAAGAAAGCCGATGGCCTGGCCGTGCACCGCGAACGCGAAAATGACGCCGATCAGTCCGAACGGCACGGCG
>CAMYMP010000057.1 GCA_947259435.1 uncultured Woeseiaceae bacterium | reverse complement strand
CAATCCGATCGAGGCGCCGCCGGAACCACAGTCACCCGATATTCCACCCGGCGGACCCGTCGAACTGCCGGAGCCCTCGCCCGAGTTACCTTCGGGGCCGCCGGTCGAAGTGCCGCAGCCGACTGAAGATGGTTCGGCATCTGGCTGCTAATCTGCAAGCATAGACGCCCGCGGGAGCAAACAAATGCTGGACGCGCAAATCGAGAAGGGACGGGTTGCAGACGTTTATCGGAAAATCGCCCCGTCCTATGACCTGTGGGCCCGGTTGACGGAGGGCAAAGCCCGGGATCGTTGTCTGCAGCTTGCCGCTATCCAGAACGGTGAGGACGTGCTCGAGGTGGCCGTGGGAACGGGACTGGCTTTCGAGCGGATTCTGGCAGCCAATCCGTCGGGCCGCAACGAAGGCATCGATCTGACCGAGGCGATGCTGGTCCGGGCACAAATAAAAGCAGCCAAATCAGGAACGAGCAACTACCGCCTCAGGGTTGGCGATGCTTACGATCTCGATTTTCCCGACGACAGTTTCGACGTTGTCATCAATAACTACATGTTCGATTTGTTGCCGCAGCAGGATTTCCCTGCGGTCCTCGCCGAGTTCGGGCGAGTGCTGCGTCCGGGCGGGCGGCTGGCACTGGTCAACATGACTAAAGGCGAGCGCTGGTATAACGGCATCTGGGAGCGGATCTACCGATTGAATCCCGCATTGCTCGGCGGGTGTCGAAGTGTGTCGCTGCTCCCGCAGCTGGAGGCCTGCGGTTTCGGGCAGACCCGGCGGGAGTACCTGAGCCAATTGACCTTTCCATCCGAGATTGTTTTCGGAATCATGGATGATCTATGACCTGACCATCCACATGATGCCGGCGTGGCGATAATCAACCACTATCAGTCGGTTGTTACGCCGCTCCGGTTGAGCGTGCTAAGCCATGCTCACCGTGCCATTGAGCCTCGCGCCTTTTTCTACCCTGATGCACGGGCAAAAGATGTTGCCATTAACCCGTGCGCCGTCCATCAACTCGACAAGGTCGTCACCGTATATGTCTCCGTCAACTTGTCCCTGAACCTTGACACAGGACGCATGGATTAAGGCTTTGACTCGGCCCTCTTTGCCCACTATGACATTATTCGTATGCCGAGCAATCATGCCTTCAATCGCGCCATGAATCACAACATCGTTGCCAGCAATCAGTTCGCCCTTGAATATCACGTCTGATGCGATAACCGTCGCGCTTTTTTTCGACAACTCTGGCGCGGCGTTCGTTTCAGGGGCACTTGCTAACGGGGGCTGCCCGACATCAGCGGGCTTGATCGCCATGGTCCTGTTCGAGGACATTGGCTGAACGGCTGTTGACGCATTCTCTTGGCGGTTGGATTTCTCGAACATGTCATGATTCTCCTTATTCGTTCTCTGCGTTTGCCGATTTCAAGTCCTGCATCGGTAACGAGAGTACTCCAGAATCCGGCGGATAACAGCAGCGGCCAGCGTAAGGAATTTTTTTTGAAGACACTTCCTCGAAACTACATTAGGAAGCGTTTGTAAGTGGCTGGTGACAATTTTCTGCGGTGTGCGCGTCCGACTCAATGCCGACGCAATGGTCGCCGGAGTTCGATGCATAGAGCGGTTTCACCGTAACGCCTCGGTTCCTAGCGAAGCGCGGTGCTGGCGGCTAGACTTACATCGACACATTACGTGGCGGTCAATGCGACCGACCCAATCACGGAAACAACGGCTATGAAATACGACGTTGGCCCGGTGCAGCTATGACGTTCTACGAGAATCGTATTCTTCCGCATCTGATCGATGTCGCGTGCTCCGCGAAACCTAACCGGAAACAGCGCGAGAAAATTGTTCCTCTCGCTGAGGGCGATGTCCTCGAGATCGGATTTGGCAGCGGCTTGAACCTGCCGTTCTACGATACGCAACGAGTCCGCAAGGTCTGGGGCCTCGAGCCATCGGCGGGAATGCGGCGCAAGGCTCAGCCCATGGTCGATGCATCAGAAATTGAGGTCGAGTTCATTGATTTGCCCGGCGAAAGCATTCCGCTCGAGGCGAACAGTGTCGATACGGTCCTCGTAACCTACTCCCTTTGCACCATTTCCGACACAAATGCCGCGCTCGAGGGCATGCGGCGGGTACTGAAGCCGGGCGGGAGCCTGCTTTTCTGTGAGCACGGCCTTGCGCCCGACGAGAGTGTACGCCGCTGGCAGCATCGGCTGAACTCTCCGTGGAGCAGGTTCGCCGGCGGCTGCAATATCAATCGCGACATTCCGGATCTGATTTCAAAAGGCGGCTTCGATATCACAGTCGACGAGAGAATGTATATTCCGGGGCTCAGGATGCTGTGCTACAACTACTGGGGCAGGGCCAGGACACGGCCATAGTCACTCGAATGCAAGCATTGTCTGGCAACGATTTGCCGATTGGAGGTGCACATTGACACTGGCATCCGCGATAGTCTTGCTGTTTTTGGTTATCGACCCGTTCGGCAACGTCCCTTTCTTTGTTGCCGCTCTGCGCGGCGCAACCGCGTGATTATTCGCGAGCTTCTGATCGCGTACGCAGTAATGGTCGCCTTTTTGTTCTTCGGACAGCCGCTCCTGCGAGTCCTCGGCATTTCCGGGCCGGCGCTGACCATTGCAGGCGGCATGATTCTGTTTCTTATCGCGCTTCGAATGGTTTTTCCCATTCGCGGACGCACGACGCAGGAAGATATTGAGGGCGAACCATTCATCGTGCCGCTCGCGATCCCGTATGTGGCAGGACCGTCGGTACTGGCGGTGGAACTGCTGCTGATGAGCGAAGAGCCCGGGCGATGGCCCGTCTGGCTGATCGCTGTTTCCGTAGCGTGGGCCGCGACATCGATCGTCGTCCTGTTTGGCAATGCAGTCACCGAGCGCCTGGGTTCCCGCGGTCTGATTGCGATCGAACGCTTGATGGGCATGATCCTGGTCGCGATTGCGATCCAGATGTTCCTGACGGGCCTGGACACATATTTTGGCCGCGGCTTATGAAAAGATCGACCAAAGCTGCGCTGCTATCGGGCCTTGTCTGCCCGGGTCTGGGGCATCTGGTGCTGAAGAAGTACCGGCGCGGCGCGGCACTGATGATTGTTGCGCTCATTGCGGTGTCAGTAATCGCCATCGAAGCGTTCAAGAGTGCGCTGAGCGTCGTTGATCGCATCAACAGCGGAGAGATTCCGCTGGATACAGGTGCTATTAACGCAGCGATCGCCGATTCCACCAGCGGTGGAGATAGTCTGCGTGTGAATATATCCGTTATGGTTTTTATCGCCTGTTGGCTAATCGGCATCATCGATTCCTATAGAATCGGCGCCGTCGCGGAGCCACAAGAATCGGCAGCCGATTGACCGAAGTGTCAGCCCCAACACGACTATCGGAGGAGCTCTCGATGAACGACGAAATTTCAAAAATCGAGCATCAGATATTCGAACTCACGGCAAAACTCAACGAGCTCAAGAAAGCGAACTCCGGCGACGAAGTACAGAACTACACGTTTTCAACATTGGACGGTGAGGTCACGTTACTCGAGCTGTTCGGCGAGCATGACCGACTGCTCGTCATTCACAATATGGGACAGGGTTGCCGCTACTGCACGCTTTGGGCCGATGGATTCAATGGTTTCCTGCCGCATCTCGAATCGGCATTGTCCGTCGTGCTCGTGTCGAAGGACTCGCCCAATGTGCAGCGTACCTTCGCAAACTCGCGCAGCTGGCGTTTTCGACTCGCCTCGCACGGTGGTGGTCAATATATTCAGGAGCAAACGGTCATGGAAGGTGAGCGCAACACGCCCGGCGCGGTTGTCTATGAGCGCGAGGGGAGTCACATAACGCGAAAAAACGTTGCTGTGTTTGGGCCCGGGGACTTGTATTGCTCGATATGGAATCTGCTCGGCATGGCCGGGCTGAGCGGTGCCGACTGGACGCCGCAGTATAATTACTGGCGGCGTCCCAAGACACTGGATGATGGCGGCCAAAACTTGATCGACTGAACCGTGACGGTCGGACCTGCGAGTACGTTGGCGGTTCGACTCACGTTGGACCGATCGGCGCAGCTGGCGTCGCGGTTGATTGGAAGGCAGTATTGCGAAATGAGATTTGCTGCAGTAATCGCGACGTTATGTCTACTGCTTGCCGGCTGCGGCGGTGGTGGTCGTAACGGTGCACCGATTTCACAAGGTCCACCGCCTCCCCCGGCAACGGTGCAGTCGCCAGGCAGTCAATGGTTTGTGCTCGACAACAATTCGAATCCCGTTCATCTCTATATTTCAGAAACGGGCGACGTTCGTGCCGTCTTTCATGTCGCAGCAGTCACAGATGGGCCGACATTTGGTGCCGGGTCAGTTGACATTATGGGCACGGATCAGGTCAATGGCGTATTGCAGGCGCGCGGTATTCAACCCGCAGGTGGCCCCAGTCCGGTTGACCTGGCTTGCACGTTGTCGGGAACGGTGAGGGAACGATCAATCCTGACGGTTAACATTGTTTGTTCGGACAACAACGGCATTGTCTATGACGAAGACTTCACGATGACACCGCAGCCGGGTTATACCGTGGGGTCGTCATTGGACGCCATTGCTGGAAATTACACATGGCCAACTCGACCAGCTACGAACATGCTTAATATCACGGCCGATGGAACACTGTTCGGCATGTACCACAATGGCGCAAACTGCACTGTGAATGGTGTCGTTTCCATCATTGACGCTAATTACAGCTTTCTTGCGGTCGAATGGACGATGGAAAGTTGCACCGATCCTATCGGGATTTATGAGGGCGCTGTGATGACCGGCTTCGCCATGGAGAGTCCAAGTCCGAATGACCCGCCGGGAAGTTACTATTTCCTTCTTTCGGGCATGAACACCGCGAACTTTTTTGCAATAAGCATCACGTTCGAGCCGACGTGAGACGCAGAATTCCCTGGCGGCATGACACAATAATTCTCGCGCGGGCACTCCGAGTAGAGTTGGTGGAGCCGAGGAGGATCGAACTCCCGACCTCCGCATTGCGAACGCGGCGCTCTCCCAGCTGAGCTACGGCCCCACACAGAGAAATTAGTCTACACGCGAATGGAAGCGGCTAGCCATGCCCGTCGGCTCCGCGCGCATGCTGCCGTCACTATTGGACCAGTACGATGCGGCAGCCCAGTTGTTGCAGCTCCTTGATCACGGGCTGGTCTGCCAGAACCGCGGGGGCTATGACGATGCACTGGCCTCCCGCCACGAGCTCCCGGACTCGCTTCTGATCCGATGCAGACAGCACCTCGAATGCGAACTCTCTTTGCGATTCGGCGGCGAGTTGCTGCAATTGCTGCCGTACGCGGTCAATGGCCGCCTTGTGTACCTCGATGGCGCGCTGCAACGTGAAGTCCGCATGCGTGCCGCTGACGCGTGAAATCTCACGGGTAAACGGCAGGCTGGCAGCGCGATGCCACCGCTCGTCTTCCACGAACAGGGCGTGGACTTCGGCCCGCGATTCCTCGAGGAACTGCAGCGCTTCGCCCCACATCTGCTGCAGCGGGGCAAGTTCGGTAATCGCGATCACGACGCGATCTATGCGCGGTTGTTGCTCACTCTTTCTCATCGCCGTTCGAGCCCTCCGCGAATGTCTTGCGCAGCCCGGCGTAGTGGATCAGCTGTTGTTCGACTAGTTGGTTGATCGAACCGGCAGGGAACTCACCGTTGTCGTCGCGTTGGCCTGCCTCCACACCTGTCAATATAGAGAGCGCCTCGTCGACGCTCTTTACCGCGAAGACGCTGAACTGTCCCTGTTCAACCGCTTCGACGACATCTTCGCGCAACATCAGATGCTTGACGTTGTCGTGCGGAATGATGACGCCATGGGTTCCGTCGAGCCCTCGCTCCTTGCAGAGATCGAAAAAGCCTTCGATCTTTTCGTTGACACCCCCAATAACCTGGACGCGGCCGAGTTGGTTGGTCGAACCGGTCACTGCGATGTTCTGGCGAATCGGACTATCAGCGAGCGACGACAATAAGGCACAGAGTTCGGCAACCGACGCGCTGTCACCTTCGACGCCGCCATAAGATTGCTCGAAGACGATATTGGCATGCAGCGAAAGCGGCAGTTCTCTGGCGTAACGCGCGGACAGGACTGCGGCCAGGATCATGACACCCTTCGAGTGTATCGGACCGCCAAGCTCGACTTCACGCTCGATATCCACAACGCGACCCGAGCCGATGCGGGTGGTTGCGGTAATTCGGACGGGATGCCCGAAGCGATAGTCGCCGAGATCGGTCACGGACAGGCCATTGACCTGTCCGACGCAACTACCGTCAGTGTCGATAAGCAGTGTGTCGCGCTGGATCGCATCGATGATTCTCGAGCGCATCCGACCGAGCCGTCTGGCCATCTCGGCAATTGCTTTCGCAACGTCACTCGCGTCGACAGTCTGAGCATCGCGCTGCCGCGCCCAAAAGTCGGACTGTGTCAGGAGATCCTCGAGGGAGCCCATGTGCATCGACAGCCTTTCGCTGTCATCGGCGCGTCTGGCACGCTGCTCCACGATCTTCTGCATGGCGTCGAGACCGAACGGCAGCAGCTCTTTCTCGCGAATTCGGGTGGCAATCAGCGAGGCATAGGCATCGACATTATCCCCGGTTCGTTCGAGGTCATCGTCGAGGTCGGCGGCCACTTTGAAGAGGTCGTCAAACTCTCTGTCGTAGATGGCCAGTAAGTGGTACAGCCACCGTTCCCCGACCAGAATCACTTTGACGTCGAGCGGAATCGGCTCAGGCTGCAATGTGGTCGTGCTGACGAAGCCATAGGCCTCGCCTGGCGATTCGATGCGCACCCGTTTGGCGAACAGTGCCTGCTTCAGGGCCTCCCAGGTGAACGGACGGCTCAGAATACGGTGCATATCGAGGATCAGGTAGCCGCCATTGGCCGCCAGGAGCGCCCCTGGCCGGATCATCCGAAAATCGGTCAGAAGGGCGCCCATCTCGGCCCGGTGCTCGATCTTGCCGATGATATTCGTGTAGCTGGGGTTAGGTTCGAAAATAACCGGCGCGGCGGCTTTCTCATCGTTACTGACCACGAGGTTGACCTCGTACTGGCCGAACGACTGCGACGGATCGCGGCGCAGAAAAGGTAATGATGACGATTCGGATGCCTGGAAGTCGTCTGCATTGTCGACGATGTTATTGCGAACTTCTTCGAGGTACGCGACGACCGCAGGCAGCGTGAGGTATTTCTCCATTAGGTCAGAAAGCGGCACGCCGACGGCGTGCTCGGTGACTTCGCGATTCAGGGCTTTAACTCGTTCCCGGTGCTTCTTCTGCAGCTTCGGAATCTGTTCGATATGCGTTTGCAGCTCTTCACTCAGCCGCTCGATCGCTTCCTTGACGGCCTCGCGTTCCGCAGCGGGGCGCTTGGAGAACTCCTTGTCATCGATGACCTTGCCGTCACGGATCGGCGCCAGCACATAACCCGTCGGCGTTTGCAGAACGGCGATGTTCTCGCTCTTGGCGCGATCTTCGAGAGTTTTCGCATGCGCTTCGACTTCTTTCTGGGTTTTCTCTTCAACCGCCTTCAGCTGGGCGCGATAGTCGTCACTCTCGAACGTAGCAGGAATGGCGACGCGCAGATCCTCGATCAGGTCCAGCATGTCCTTGCGAAATTCACGGCCGCGCCCTGACGGAAAGTGTAGATTGTGCGGTCTTTCAGGATCGGCGAAATTGTTGACGTAACACCAGTCGCCGGGCGGCGATTCGCTCGATGCGCGCTCTTTGGCCAGCTCTTCGGCCAGACCGTGCCGGTTGGCGCCCGCGGGGCCAAGGACGAAGACGTTGTGCCCGTCGTCCCGAATCTGGAGCCCGAAGCGAATGGCATCGATAGCGCGCTGCTGCCCGAGACGCTGCGCTGCGGGCGGAAAATCCGCGCTAGTCCGGAAGCCAGAGGCCTCCAGATCGCACGATTTCCGCAACGAGCTGGCCGAAACTTCGAATTCACGAAACGCACTGACGTTCATGTGCACGACACACCGGAGATTATGGAAAGTCTCTGTAGATATGAGACCATAGGCGTGCAGGCAAATATCTACGTGATACCCGCAAATGGGCTGGCCTCCCGATTAGCCGCATTATGGAATCTCGGCCACGCGGGACCGCGTATAAGCGCAATAATTTGGCAAATAATAATATCAAGAAAATCCTATGCGAAAGCACAGTTGGACACTAGCCAGCAAGGCGTTTGGGGAAGAAGCTGATGACTCGCTCATCGTCGCCTACCATTCGCATCAGGACGCGCTGCGGTTCTTGTCCGCAGCGCTGGCCAAGGCCAATGGTATAGCATTGCTACAGGGACCCACGGGCTCGGGCAAGACCACTATCGTCAAAGAGCAGATGGGCTGGTCCTCACGTGATGCGGCCGTCGCGCTCCTCGA
>CAMYMP010000056.1 GCA_947259435.1 uncultured Woeseiaceae bacterium | reverse complement strand
GTCTTCGGCAAAGCTTTCCGTCCGGCAAGACACGCGCGTTCAGCACGCGGCAATATGCGTCGCTTGCGCTCGAGATGAATGAAAGCGCTGTGGCGCGCTCGAGAGAGGTGCTGGCCGCAGCGCGCAGCGCGTGGCTCGAGACTTACTACTGGCAGCAAGCTCGCGACATCGTCACCGAGTCGAGACCGTTCTTCATCGACCTTGCAGCGGTGTCGCGATCGCTGTATTCGGTCGGTCGCAAGACGCAGCAGGACGTACTCCGGGCAGAACTGGAGCTGGGTCGACTGGATGATCGCCTGATCGAAATCGATCGGCGGCGTGCACAGGCAATCGCCACGCTTTCGGAATGGGTCGGCGCGGATGCGCAGCGCCCGATCGCGGCAAAGCTGCCCGTCTGGAATCAGGTTCCGTCGCTCGAGTCGCTGCACGAGAATCTCGCGTCGCATCCGGCGGTGCTTGCCGCTGATGCGCACATCGCGGCGCGGCAGGCAGGCGTCAGCGTTGCCGAAGAGCGCAAGAAGCCCGGCTGGGCCCTGGATCTGGGTTACGGCTTTCGTGATGGTGAACTGCCGACCGGCGAACCGCGCTCCGATTTTGTCAGCCTCTCGGTGACGATGGACATGCCGTTCTTTCGCAAGAACCGGCAGGATCGATCTTTGGCGGCCGCCTTGAGCGAACGCAGCGCTGCGGAACACGACAAGAACCTGCTTTTGCGGCAACTGTCGAGCCGGCTCGATGCCGAATTCGCGCACTGGCACGACGTTAGCAGACGCGTGGCGCTTTACGAAACGTCGATTCTCGCGCTGTCCAAAGATCAGGCGAACGCCGCACTGCTTGCTTATCAAAGCGATGCAGGCGACTTCGCCGATGTCATGCATGCGTACATCGACGACCTGAATACCCGCCTCGATCATGTCCGCTTACAAGTCGAGCGCGCGCAAAGTTATGCCGTGCTTGCAAACCTCGGAGGGCTTTCCCGATGAGAAAACAAATCGTTGTCGCCACTGTACTTGTCGCGGCGTTGTTCATTGGCGTTGTGCTCGGCCGCTGGTTATCCACCGGTGGTGATCTGGCGCCGGGTACAACCGCCGAGATGGAGCGCGATATTTTGTATTGGGTTGCGCCAATGGATCCAAACTACCGCCGTGATGCGCCCGGCAAGTCGCCAATGGGCATGGATCTTGTCGCTGTTTACGCCGACGAAGTCGATGCCGTTCCGGGAACCGTCAGGATCAACCCGGCAATCGTCAATAATCTCGGCGTGCGCACGACGCTCGCCGAGTCGGGGACGTTGTCGCGACGCATCGAGACGGTTGGCTATATAGGTTATGACGAGGATACGCTGCAGCACGTGCATACGCGCGTCGAGGGCTGGATCGAGAAACTGGCAACGACAGCAACCGGCGATCCGGTCAAAAAGGGTCAGCTGCTCTTCGAACTCTACTCGCCCACGCTCGTGAACGCCCAGCAGGAATACCTCGCGGCGCTGCGCAGCAGTAATTCCGCACTGCGCAACGCATCGCGTGACCGGCTCGCCGCACTCGGCGTAACCGCAGGCGAGATTGCACGCATCGAAAAAGAGCGCACGGTAAACCAGCGCGTGCGCGTCTATGCCGAGGCGGACGGAGTGATCGCACACCTCGGCGTTCGCGAGGGCATCTTTGTCACGCCCGCAACCGAAGTCATGTCCGTCGCCAGGCTCGACCGTGTCTGGGTCATCGCAGAAGTCTACGAACGTCAGGCTGCCTGGGTCGAGCCCGGGCAACGTGCTGAAGTCGAACTCGACTACGTTCCCGGCCGGCGCTGGCAGGGCACGGTCGACTACGTCTACCCGGAGCTGGACGCTGTGACGCGCACGCTGAAAGTCCGTATCCGTTTCGACAACGAAGGTGAAGTCTTGCGGCCGAACATGTTTGCGCGCGTAACCTTGCTCGCTGCCGGGACGGAGCCAGTCGTGCACGTGCCGCGCGAAGCGCTTATTCGGGGCGGCAGTGTCGATCGCGTCGTGTTATCGCTAGGCGATGGCCGCTTCAGGTCACAGGTCGTCGAAACGGGCATCGAATCGGGAGCGCGCGTCGCGATTCTCGATGGCCTTGCAGCCGGCGATCGCATAGTGACATCGGGCCAGTTTCTGATCGATTCCGAATCCGATATCGAGGCGGCACTCTCGAGAATGGATAATCCGGGTCAAGCGCAATGATTAACGCACTGATTGGCTGGTCGATTGCGAACCGGCAGCTCGTACTGATCTTCACGCTGTTTGTGGTGGGATTCGGCGTCTACTCGGTGCGTCAGACTCCGGTCGACGCGCTGCCCGACCTTTCGGACGTGCAGGTCATCATAAAGACCTCGTTTCCAGGGCAGGCGCCACAGGTCGTCGAAGACCAGGTGACGTATCCGCTGACCACGGCCATGCTGGCCGTGCCGCACGCCGTCAACGTTCGTGGCTATTCGTTCTTTGGTGATTCGTACGTCTACATCATCTTCGAGGACGGTACGGACCTCTACTGGGCGCGCTCGCGCGTGCTCGAATACCTGAATCAGGTGTCGGGCCAGCTGCCCGTTAATGCCCGGCCGGCATTGGGGCCCGATGCGACCGGCGTTGGCTGGATTTTCGAATATGCGCTGACCGACCGCAGTGGGCAGCACGACCTCGCCGAGCTGCGCAGCCTGCAGGACTGGTTCTTGAAGTACGAATTACAGACCGTGCCCGGCGTCGCCGAAGTTGCCGCAGTCGGCGGCATGGTGCGGCAGTACCAGGTCGTCGTCGATCCCGACAAACTTCGCGCCTTCGGCATTCCACTTTCGACGCTAAAGTCGGCAATACGACAGGGCAACCAGGAGACAGGCGGCTCCGTCATCGAGATGGGTGAGGCGGAGTACATGGTGCGCGCGACCGGATACCTGAAGAACCTGGACGATCTCGCGCAAATACCGCTCGGCGTGAACGATCAGGGTACGCCGTTACTGTTGTCCGACGTTGCGGATATTCGCATTGGGCCGCAAATGCGTCGCGGCGTCGCGGATCTCAACGGCGAGGGCGAAGTTGTCGGTGGCATTATCGTGATGCGCTCCGGTGAGAACGCGTCCGATACGATCAAGGCCGTCAAAGAACGTCTCGCCGAGCTGCAACGCGGTCTGCCCGACGGCGTGCAGATTGTGACGACCTACGATCGCTCGGGCCTGATCGACCGGGCCGTGCGTACGCTCGAAAAAAGGCTCGTCGAAGAGTTCGTGATCGTCGCACTGGTTTGCGCGCTTTTCCTGTTCCATCTGCGTTCGTCTGCCGTTGTGCTTGTCAGTCTACCCGTCGGAATCCTCGTGGCATTCATCGTGATGTACTGGCAGGGCATCAACGCGAACATCATGTCACTGGGCGGCATCGCGATTGCGATCGGGGCAATGGTCGACGCGGCAATCGTCATGATCGAAAACGTGCACAAGCGGATCGAACGCGAACCGCTTACGGATGAGAATCGCTGGCGCATCGTCGGCGAGGCAGCGAGCGAAGTTGGCCGGCCGATATTTTTCTCACTTATCATCATTACGCTGAGCTTTCTTCCGGTTTTCACTCTGGAAGCTCAGGAAGGGCGCTTGTTCGCGCCACTCGCTTTTACCAAGACGTATGCGATGGCCGCCGCCGCGGGCTTGTCGATCACGCTGGTACCGGTATTGATGGGCTACTTCATTCGCGGCAAGGTCATCTCCGAGCGCAAGAACCCGATCAATCGTGCGCTGATCGCGGCGTATGCGCCAGTCATCAAGACGGTCATAAGATTTCCGAAGCGGACCCTGGTTCCGAGTTCATGCCGCCACTTGATGAGGGCGACCTGATGTACATGCCGTCGACCTATCCCGGCGTGTCGATCGACAAGGCCCGCGAGATTCTGCAACACACGGACAGGTTGATCATGACCGTCCCCGAGGTCGCGCGCGTGTTCGGCAAAATCGGTCGCGCCGAAACGGCCACGGACCCCGCGCCGCTGACGATGATCGAGTCGGTGATTCAACTCAAACCTCGTGAGGAATGGCGCGAGGGCACGACGCCGGAAAGCATTCGTGCCGAACTCGATCGGACCACGCAATACACTGGACTGACCAACGCCTGGGTCATGCCGATCAAAGGGCGTATCGATATGCTCGCAACCGGCATCAAGACGCCTGTCGGTATCAAGGTTGCGGGCCCGGAGTTTGACGTCATAGAAAACGTCGGCAAGGATCTCGAGCGCGTGCTCGCCGATGTTGAAGGTACCGCCTCGGTTTACTCCGAGCGCGTTGCGGGCGGGCGTTACATCGATGTGGATATCGACCGTGAGCGCGCCTCGCGATTCGGACTCAACATCAGCGATGTGCAGGACATCGTTAGCTCCGCAGTTGGCGGAACGAATGTGACTCAAACCGTCGAGGGGCTCGAGCGCTATCCTGTCAACGTTCGCTACCCACAACGTGTGCGCGACTCAGTTGAACAGCTCAAACTGTTGCCTATCGTCACTCCCCAGGGCGCGCGTATTGCGCTGGCAGACGTTGCGGAAGTTCGTGTCGTTGACGGGCCGCCGGTAATCAAGAGTGAGAATGCGCGCCTCAACGGTTGGACGTACGTAGACATCGCGGGTCGCGACATTGGCTCGTACGTGGTGGAGGCGCAGCGAGTTGTTGCCGATTCTGTCGAGCTTCCGACGGGATATTCATTGGCCTGGTCCGGTCAATACGAATATATGGTGCGTGCCAAGGAGCGTTTGTCGGTCGTCGGTCCGGTGACGCTCGCGATCATTGTCCTGCTGCTGTATCTGATCTTTCGTCGCTTTGCGGAAGTAGCCATTATTCTCGTCACACTGCCGATGTCGCTGATCGGCGGACTCTGGTTACTGTACCTGCTTGGCTATGAGTTGTCGGTCGCCGTCGGTGTCGGCTTCATCGCGCTGGCCGGCGTCGCGGTCGAGATCGGCGTCGTCATGCTCGTGTACCTGAACCGGTCTTTTCGTGAACGTATCGAGATCGCCGAGTCGGAGCGTCGAGCGCTCTCAATCACCGATGTGCGTCAATCGGTGCTCGACGGTGCCGCGCTGAGAGTGCGGCCGATTATCATGACCGTGGCAACAATCTTTGCAGCGCTGCTGCCGATCATGCTCGGCAGCGGTACGGGCTCCGAGGTCATGCGGCGCATCGCGGCGCCGATGGTCGGCGGAGTGATTAGCGCTACTATACTCACACTGATTGTCATACCAGCACTCTTCCTGCTTTGGCGCACAGCAGGGACGCAAAGCAGCGAGAGCAACACACCATGAACACGGACCACTCACACGATCATTCATGCTGCCACGCCGAACACGAGTCGTCGTCAATTGCTGAAAGTGGACAATACGATGTGGTGCCACCGGGCTATGACGGCGTCGTCTATACCTGCCCAATGCATCCACAGGTCAGGGATGTCCGCAACTCGGGTTGCCCGATTTGCGGAATGGCGCTGGAGCCTGAGGGTGTCGTAGTTGGTGAGGAGGACACGAGCGAAATCGACGACATGACACGGAGGTTTTGGGTAACCCTGGTCTTCACTGCGCCGTTATTCGTTTATGCGATGGGTGAAATGATCCCCGGCCAGCCATTCGCCGATCTTGTACCCCACGCCTGGTCGCAGTGGCTGCAGCTGTTGTTGGCGGCGCCGGTCGTGCTTTGGGGAGGATGGCCATTTCTTGTGCGCGCCGTGCAATCCGTGCGCGCGGTAAACCTGAATATGTTCACGCTGATCGGGCTGGGCGTAACGGTCGCCTTCGTTTACTCGCTGGTCGCGACGCTGGCGCCAGGCATTTTTCCTGCCGCGTTTCGCGACAGCGCTGGCGATGTCAGCGTCTATTACGAAGCTGCTGCTGTTATCACGACGCTGGTTCTGCTTGGGCAGGTGCTCGAACTCAAAGCGCGCAGTCGGACGTCAGGCGCTATCCGGGCGTTGCTCGAACTTGCTCCGCCAACGGCCCTTCGGTTGGAAGACGATGGCCACGAGGTCGAAGTATCTCTCGACGATCTGGCGGTGGGCGATCGGCTTCGCGTAAAGCCCGGCGAGAAGATTCCGGTCGATGGCTCCGTTGTCGAGGGCCGGAGCGCCGTAGACGAATCCATGATCAGTGGCGAGCCGATTCCGGTTGAAAAAGCTGAGGGTGACGGTGTCATAGGCGGCACGGTAAACGGCACCGGTGGCTTTATCATGGCCGTCACGCAGGTCGGCGACGACACCTTGCTATCGCAGATCGTTCACATGGTGGCGGAAGCCCAAAGAAGCAAGGCGCCGATACAGCGTCTCGCGGATCTTGTAGCGTCGTGGTTCGTCCCGGTTGTGGTGGGTGTCGCGATTGTGACGTTCATAGTGTGGGCGTGGCTCGGACCGCAGCCGGCGATGGCTTACGCCACGGTAAATGCGGTTGCTGTACTAATTATCGCCTGTCCCTGTGCATTGGGCCTGGCGACGCCGATGTCGATCATGGTTGCGACCGGAAAGGGCGCACAGAACGGTATTCTGATAAAAAACGCCGAAGCGCTCGAAACCTTCGAGAAAGTCGATACGGTCGTAGTGGACAAAACCGGTACTCTGACCGAGGGCCGACCGGAACTGGTCATGGTCAAGCCAGCGGACGGCTTCACCGAAGATCAGCTGCTGTCGCTGGCTGCTTCTGTCGAGGTTGCCAGCGAGCACCCGCTCGCAAATGCGATTGTTGCCGGAGCAAAAGCCCGATCAGTCGAAATACCATCACACGACGACTTCAAGTCGATAACGGGCCAGGGCGCACAGGCGATTGTGTCCGGACGTCGTGTTGCCGTTGGCAACGCGAAACTGATGCACGGTCTGGGCGCCTTTGAGCAATTGCTTGCCGACGAAGCGGACCGCTTGCGGAGCAACGGACAAACGGTGATGTTTATAGCGGTGAATGGCAAGTCGGCCGGATTACTCGGGGTTGCGGATCCCGTCAAGGAAACGACGCTTCCGGCAATCGAGGCACTGCATCGTGCCGGCCTCAAGATTGTAATGCTGACTGGCGATAACCCGATCACGGCACACGCTGTGGCCCGAAGTGTCGGCATCGACGAAGTGCACGCGGATGTCTCGCCCGAAAACAAGAACAGGGTGATTCGCGAATTACAGGCGAGCGGTGCAGTCGTGGCGATGGCCGGTGACGGCATCAACGATGCGCCCGCGCTTGCGCAGGCCGATGTCGGTATCGCGATGGGTAACGGCACTGACGTTGCGATGGAAAGTGCCGGCGTTACGCTCGTTCGAGGTGACCTGATGGGTGTCGCCAGGGCGCGAGCACTCAGTCAGGCAACGATGCGCAACATCCGCCAAAATCTGTTTTTCGCCTTTGTGTACAACACGGTAGGCGTACCCGTCGCGGCGGGTGTCCTCTATCCGTTTTTCGGACTGTTACTGAGCCCGATGATCGCCGCGGCCGCGATGAGCCTCAGCTCAGTCTCTGTAATCGGCAATGCGCTCAGGCTGCGAGGGATCAAGCTGTAAAAAAAGTCCCCGCACGAAGCGGGGACAGAGAGGGAACGCATGAATGACACGATGCGTTTAGGGGATCAGTGACTCCTCAGGTGGCGTCGTTCAGGACGTCGGCCAGAACGATCAGACCGAATTCCATGGATCCGGGAACAGGATCGCGTGCGATGGCCGTGTAGACGCCGCCATTGCTAATCGAAATTCCCGCCGGACCAATCGCCGGATCCTTTGATCCAGTCAGAGTAACAATCACGTTGTAATCACCTTCAGGAAGCGCCAGATAACCGGTGTTTGCACGGAACGGCACGGCGGTTAGCGTCGGGTCTTCATCCGTCACGTCCACGACAGTGGGGCCCACGACATAAATATCGACGTCCTGCGCGGTCGGGGAGGCGTGGATGATGCGAACCTTCGCGTTCGTCGCCACGGGCCGCGAATCATCCGTCAGGATCAAGGGATTGCCGATATTGCTGAAGAAGTCGACCGCGAGGACCGAATACCAGGTGCCGGCCTCAAGTGTCAGGTCGACGGGCCCGATCACGGACATAGTGCTAGCCTCCGGATTAACGGCCACGTTGTACGTAGCTGCGGCCAGCGGATCGAAACCTGTCACAGTCGGGTAAGGTACGCCGCCACGATAGACTCCGCCATTGACGAGAACATCGACAGGTCCCGTGTCGGGAGAAAGGTGTCCGACGCGAAGCGCCGTCGGCGTTCTGACGTCGAGGAAGTTCACGGGGCCTCCGCTGGTCATACCCACGAGCGTCAAAAGTCCCTCACCGCCTTTCGTATTCGGCACAGCTGCAACTCGGTAATCGTCGCCGTCATTCAGCGTGAGCGTGCCGGAATCGTAGACGAGGTCAGCAGGATCAACGCTGCCGGCAACGAAGACGCGGATCTGATAGTCCCCGGCCGTCACGTCCAGAGGTCCAATCGTCTCTCTGAAGTCGAACGTCACGGGCATGTCCAGCGCGCCGCCTGGGACCGTCACATAGACGTCTACCGGCAGCGAAAAGTCCGGGCCCACCGCACCTGGAGCGGCGTGCAGAACGAAAAGCCGCGCGCTGCCCGGGGCGGTAACCGCTGAAGGCTGCGTAATCAGTGACGCCTCGATGTTAGCGACGTTACCAATAGCCGAAATCGTATTGACCGTATCCGCCACAAAAGTCAGATCAACCGGGCCCAGGACCGTAACATTGCCACCCGGCAAGATAGCGTCAACGCGGATCTCATGGGTGCCTGCCGCGACGCCGATAAACCCCGAACTCTGCAGATAGTCAACACCGCTAAGCGCTTCGGCACCGTCAACGAAGACATTGACGGCCGGAGCGTCAGAAGAACCGTGGAATACCTGCACGGTTGCGAACTCGGGGACGGGTCCGCCGCCACGGTTGTTGTTGTCGGAATCACATGCGGCAAGCGCGAACAGGCTGCATGCGAGAAGAAACTTACTCATCGTGTTCATTACTAGCCCCTATTGGTTGGCTGTGAAAAAGTACGAGCAGAAGTTTCACAAACGCAGGAAGACAAAGGGTTACCAATCCTTTTCAGGATGTTTCCAGATGTAACCAGAGGAGAAGAAAGTACGACGCGCATTGTTTCAAGCGTTATTATTGCGGCATGATAAAAGTCCTTCTCATCGACGACGATCGGAAACACTCCGAACTGTTGCAGGCGTATTTCAAACGCTTCGGCATCAATCTCCTGTGCGCAATGGACGCTGCGGAAGGCTTCAAGAAAATCAGCCGGGAGGATCCGGACCTGCTGCTGCTCGACATCATGTTGCCCGGGAAGGACGGCTTCGAAATCTGCCGCGAAATTCGCAAGACCAGCAACATTCCGATCATCATGCTCACGGCGCGTGGCGACGTTATCGACCGCGTGTCGGGCCTCGAGTTGGGTGCCGATGACTATATCGGTAAACCTTTCGAGCCGCGAGAGCTCGTTGCTCGTGTGCAAGCCACCCTTCGCCGCGCAGAGCAGAGCGGCCCATCAGTCGGCAGCCTGGACTTCGACGGATTGTCGATCGACACCGAAACACGATCTGTAACGGTCGACGGGAAAGCCGTCGATCTGACCTCGATGGAATACGAGCTGCTGCTAATTCTGGCGCGACGCCACGCCACGGGCGCAAATTATCGCGTGACGATATTCTGAGCGAGTTACGCGGTATCGATGCGGCAATCCTGACGCGATCGGTGGACATCATGATCAGTCGGCTAAGACAAAAACTTGGCGATTCAGTCAAACCCGCGCGTTTCATACAGACGGTCTGGGGTCGCGGCTACTCGTTTGTAGGCATTCCAGTAACGCATGCCTAGCTATTTTGCCCGCTCGCTCGGTGTTCGCCTGCTCGTTATCTTCCTGGTCCTTGGCGGGCTGTTTGTCTTCGGCACGTTCAAAGCCATTCAGGTCGTTTACAACAGCGACAGTATCCGTGGACTGATCAGCGGGCACCTGTCGCTGCACGTGAACTACGTACGCGAGGACATCGGTGATCCACCACGGATCGACCGGGCAGTCGCGATCACGGAGCGGGTGCCCGTCGACATCCGCATACTCGGGCCGGATGTGGACTGGGCGTCGGATCCTGCATTTCCGCGACTCGATCAGCTTGAATTTGCACCCAGCCCGCGATTCAGTGACGACCCGGACGCGTGGGTCGACGAGCTGAAGGGTGTCGAATTTGCGGAACTGGACGATCACGAGTTTCTCAAGATGCGGCAGGGCGCATACGACATCGTCGTTTCGACACCGAGAATTGCGGATAAGCCGGAGGGCCCTGATCTCGTCACAATGATTCTGGGCATGGGGCTCACATCAATACTGCTTGGTTACATGGCCGTGCGCTGGTTGTTCAAACCGATCCGGTCCATTCGCCAGGGGGCGGCGCACATCGGACGCGGTAATTTCGACTATCGCATCTCCAACATTCGCCGTGATCAGCTCGGTGACCTGGCCGCAGACATCAACCAGCTGGCCGGCGATGTCGAGAGTATGCTCGATGCCAAACGAGCCCTGCTTCTCGGCATCAGCCACGAATTGCGCACGCCGCTGTCGCGCATGCGACTGACGCTCGAGTTTCTCGAAGATGAGAAGAACATAGAAAATCTTCGCGAAGAGATCGTCGAAATGGAGAAAATTGTTGCGTCGCTGCTCGAGGCCGAGCGGCTGACCAGCCGTCATGTAAAGCTGTCGCGAACAAGCGTCATTGTCAGCGACCTGATTGCCGAGCTGCTCGACGATTTCTTCTCGCGGGATGTTGATCGGATAAAGGTCAGTCAGCCCGCTGAAGCCATCCGCGCAAACATCGATGAAGCGCGCATTACCTTGTTGCTGAAGAATCTGCTGAGCAATGCGCTACGCTACTCGCAACCCGCGGACGGACCGGTCGAACTGTCGGTGGCTCTCGACGACGGTGACCTGGTCTTTACAGTTCGCGATTACGGTCCGGGCCTGGGCAAAGATCAGGCGGAGCATATCGGCGAGCCGTTCTATCGGGCCGACCCATCGCGGACCCGGGACTCCGGCGGCACTGGTTTAGGTCTGTACCTGGCATCGCTGGTTGCCAAAGCTCACCGCGGGTCGCTGCGCTTGCTGGAAACGGACGTCGGCGCGTGTTTTGAGGCACGAATCCCGTTAATCTAGGCCGCAGAATCCGCGCCCATCGCGCTGCGCGTCATCTGATACGCGGCGAGCGCATCCTGCCGGGCTTTGCCATGATCGACAATCGGCTGCGGGTAATCGTCTCCAATAACTACACCGCATGATGTTTGAGTTTCAATACTTGCGCCCCAGGGGTCGTGAATATGCTGATCCGGCATAGCCGCGAGCTCCGGTACCCAGCGGCGCACGTAGTCGCCGGCAGGGTCGAATTTCTTGCCCTGCAATACGGGATTGAAAATTCGAAAGTAGGGCGCTGCGTCCGTGCCGCAACCGGCAACCCACTGCCAGCTTGCCGAGTTGTTCGCCAGATCTGCATCGACGAGCGTATCGAGAAACCAGTCAGCTCCCTGCTGCCAGGGAACGACGCAACGATCATGCGAACCCGGTTGTGCATCCAGCCGGTCGCCCAGAGTTGCCGCATGCCCGCGTCCACAATCGGGTATCCGGTCATTCCTCGTTGCCAGGCGCGCAGACCGTCTTCATCGCTCGACCACGGAAAGTATTCGAACTCCTTGCGCAGCGGCTTCTCCGGCAGCGTCGGGAAGTGGAACAGCACATAGGCGCTGAAGTCCCGCCAGTAGAGCTGCCGACACAGAGCCTCAGCGCCGGTTGAGGACTTCGCATGAGCCGCCTGCTCATGCAGCGCATGCCAGACCTGCCGGGCACTGACTTCACCGAAATGCAGGTGCGGCGACAAGCGGGATGTGATGTCCAGGTCCGGTCGGTCACGCAGTTCGGCGTAGTCTCGTGCGGCGAAATCAAGGGCATCGAGGCGCCGCAGGGCACCTGCTTCGCCCGGCGTCCAGTCATCGTGAAAACCCTCCGCCCAGTTGGGCTTTGAGGGCAAAAGATCCAGGTCTTCGAGTCGCAGAGACTCCAGCTCGTGATCGGCAAAACGGATCGCAGCGGGAACCGGCTGTGGCTGTGGCGGTTCCGGCAACGCGCTCGCCGCTCGCCAGTATGGCGTAAACACCCGAAACGGTGTCTGGCTTTTTGTTAATGGCATGACCGGGTGGTTCAAATAGCCGTCGTCGCATGCGCTTATCTCGAGCTGTGAATCCAGCGCGGTGCCAATGCCCTCTTCCTGTCGGCGCGCTTGTGGTTCATAGCGCCGCGAGAAAAAGAGCCGCCCTGCGCCGGATTGCTCGGCAGCCCGGGCAAGTGCGGTCTCGGGCGGACCCGACAGCAACAGCAGCGGTGCGCCCAGCTTTTGCAGGTCGTTGTCCAGGCTCGCCAGGCTGTGGTGCAGCCACCAACGGCTTGCGCCGCCCGCGTCCAGCTCGTCGAGCACGTAGACCGGAATGATGGGGTCGCCACACTCCGCCGCAGCGATCAGCGCGGCGTTGTCAGCAAGACGCAAGTTGCGGCGGAACCAAAGGAGTGCGGGGGCCATAGATAAACTCATTTGACCTGACAGATTGCCCATTGTAATGCGTTGTTCTAAGACGATTTGTAAGCGAATGTAACAATGCCGCCAAACGCGTTGTTGGGCGGAAACCCGGTTTGTATAGTGCCTCCCGATGTTTAGGAGGCCGAAGTGAGTGGCGTAACTGCAAAAGCTGTCAGCTGGACCGAAGCGGGGCTCGTCCCCGATGCCGTCATTCGCGCGGGCATTCGCCGCCTGCTCGAGAGCAAACGCAAAGAGATTAGTTCGGGCAACGTCGAAGTTGCCGCGAACACGCTGACCCGATTTGTCACGATGATGAACGAGTCGCCCATCGCGC
>CAMYMP010000055.1 GCA_947259435.1 uncultured Woeseiaceae bacterium | reverse complement strand
GAACGACCTGATGGGCAGCAACGTCAAAGCGCCACTATTCCTGTCGCAGGCAGCGCTGACCGAGCTGCGCAAGACGCGCGGCGCGATCGTCAATATCGTGGATATCCACGCCCAGCGGCCGCTCAGGAACCATACCGTTTACGGCCCGGCCAAGGCAGCGCTGGCCATGCTGACACGCTCACTCGCCAAGGACCTGGCTCCCGAGATTCGCGTGAATGGTGTATCACCCGGCGCCATACTTTGGCCGGAGAATGATCTCGACGAAGCGGCCAGGGATTCTATTCTCAGACAGATTCCTCTCGAGCGCGCCGGTGATCCTGGCGACATTGCCGGCGCCGTCCTGTTCCTTGTAAGGGACGCGTCTTACGTCACCGGACAGATCATTGCTGTCGATGGTGGCCGCAGCATCGGCTGGTAATCAATACGCGCCGGCGAACTCGCGCCACGGTGGACCGCGACGATCCGGCTGCAGCGCGGGTTCCGCCATGGACTCCAGCTTCTGCACGCCGCCTGGCGCAGCGCCAACCGGACACGCGCCCGTGTCGAGATACCCGAGTGCCGCAACCATGTTTGGATCGGTCGGATCACCGACCGGCACATTCAAATCGTCGGCGGCGGCGCAATCGACCGGCAGTCCACCAAAGTAGCCGCCGAAATCATCGGCGTTAACGGTCTGGAACGCCGTCGGTCGCAGGATTTTGCCGCAGAACCCGAAGCCCACCTGGCCAACCGGCTTGCCGAAGGTCCGGTCGCCGACGATGACGACCTCGACGTGCGGCTCCATGCCGTTGGTGACAAGCTCGCTGGCCGACGCCGTGCTTTGTGTCGCAATGACGACGAGACGTGACAGGCTCACCGAGTTACCGAGACGCTCGAAGAAAACTGTGTAATCGTTGCCAGCCGCCCGATCGGCATTGAACAGCGTCTTCGAAAACACGAGATTCTCTGCGACGTCGCCGCCGAAATAGTCGCCAAGCAAGAACGTCGTGCTGAGCAGCCCTCCGCTGTTGTATCGCAGATCGATAATCACGTCCGTCACGCCATTAGCGTTGAAGTCTGCGAAAACCGCGTCAAAAACCGGGTCGGCGGTGCCGATAAACGTGGACAACTCCACGTAACCGACCATGCGCCCACCGCCCGCGTCGATGACGCGCCACTGTGGGATCGGATCGATCGTGACAGTGTCTTTCGCGATTGTGACGGAGAATTCGTTGTCATTCGGCTCGCGCATCGTGAACTCGACAGGCGTCGTATCGAACACGGCGTCCAGACCCTCGGCGGCTTCGATTTCGGCGACCGTGCGTCCGTTGAGATCGAGGATGCGCTGACCGCGTGCAAGACCACCCAAGTCCGCAGGGCTGCCGCCGAATACCTGCGTCAGTCGTACGTCGTCGGCTGCGAGGTCTCGCCGGCTGAAGCCGAAGCCCTCATACTCGCCTTTGAGGAAGAATGCTGCATCGGCAGCCGCCGAGTTGATGAAGCTGAACTTGTCGACCGGTTGTCCGCTGCCGTCGTCCGGACTGAAGGTCGTGAGGAATTCCAGCAACTCCTCCGGCGACGCATAGTCGCGCACGTCGACATTATCCGGCAGCAGGTCGTTCCAGAGATACCACTCCTGCATCGCCAGCAGCACGAAGTCTTTCTGCCCTCGATTCGAGCATTCGACGTTGCCACTCTGGCCGCCCCCGTCGCTGGACGAGCAGGCGACTACCAATAGGGCAGACATCAGCATCACAAGCACTTTGCGCATGTTGTCTCCTGCGGCCGACGGGGCCGTCAGTCAATTGACCAAATGTTAGCGGACTGCGGAGCGTTCCAGCGTGGCCGTGGTTCCCACTTTGACCGCGAAAAACGCCCATTTACTCGCACTTTTTACAGAATAACGCTCACGGGCGTCAAAGGCTGACTTCGTTCGTCAAACGCCTGCCAGTGGTCTGCCAATGTGCGGCCCGTTTCCGGATGCACGAGGTCCGGAGCCAGCTCCGCAATCGGCCGCAACACGAAGCTGTAATCGAGGATATCCGTTCTCGGCAGCCGCAGCGGCGGCTCGTCCAGAATCAGATCGTCATAAAGCAGCAGGTCGATGTCGAGCGATCGTGACGAGAACCGCTCTTCGCCGCGTCGCCGCCCCACGATGCGATGAATCGCCTCGATTTGCTCATTGATGCCGAGCGGCGTCTCGTTCGTGTCCATACCAACGACCAGATTCAAAAAGTCATCGCCCTCAAAGCCGATTGCGGCACTTCGGTAAACAGCGGACATATCGAGGTCGCCGTACCGCCGACGCAACTCTTGCAGGCCGCGTCGGAGATTTTCCTCGGCATCGATATTGCTGCCGAGGCCCAGATAGACCTTAGCCACGCTACTCAGCTCGCGTCAGGCGGCACACCGCGTTCGATCAGAATACCGACGTCGCGCGCGCCACGTATTGCGCCGGGTTTGTTGACCCGCACGCGGACCCAGGCAACGTCGAATTCGGCGAGAACGATCTCTGCAATCTTTTCCGCCAGCGTTTCGACGAGCTGAAAACTGGATTCGGCAACGAACTGTTGCACGCGTTTGGCGACCAGTTTGTAGTTAAGTGTGTCGTCGACACTATCGCTCGCAGCCGCCTTGCGAATATCGGCCGACATGTCGAGGTCGATCGCTACGGTCTGGCGAATCTTGCGCTCCCACTCCCAGATACCGATGACCGTCTCTACTCTCAGATCATGCAGAAAAATAATGTCCATACAGCCCCTATCTTGCTTCTCGATTCAGTTGCCCGGCGGTGACAGCGTATCAAGCGACCATCGCGCCCGAGCTCGAATCTCGGCAACTTGATGCGCATCAGCGAGCCGCAGCGCCCCCGCCACGGCGATCATCGCGCCATTGTCGGTGCAGTAGGCCATTCGAGGGTAATAGACATTGCCGTCGAAGCGTTCAGCAATTTCCTTGCGTAGCAGCTTGTTCGCGCCTACTCCGCCGGCGACCACGATCCGTTCGAGGTTTTCGCGCTTGGCAGCCTGCAGTGCGCGGCCGACGAGCGTGTCGACCGCTGCGCGCTGAAACGAGGCAGCGATATCGGCCCGTCGCTCGGTAAAGCTGCCATCGTCCTTTGCCTTGCGTACCAGCAGCATCACGGCCGTCTTCAGACCACTAAAGCTGAAGTCGAGCCCCGGGCGGTTCAGCATCGGCCGTGGCAAGGCGAAAGCAGCCTCGTCACCCTCTTCGGCCAGCGCAGCCAGCGCGGGCCCTCCCGGGTAGCCCAGCCCCAGCAGAATTGCGGTCTTGTCGAACGCCTCGCCTACCGCATCATCGAGGGTCGTCCCGAGCACGTCGTAGTCGCCAAGGCCCCCTACCCCGATCAGCATCGAATGGCCGCCCGACACGAGCAGCGCGAGGAACGGGTACTGCGGTGGATCGTCCTCGAGCATCGGAGCGAGCAGGTGCCCCTCCATGTGGTGCACCGGAACGACCGGACAGCCCCAGGCCAGCCCCAGGCCATTCGCCAGCCCGCTACCCACCATCAGCGCGCCGACGAGCCCCGGACCCGCCGTGTACGCAATGGCGTCCGGCCTGTCGATACCAGCGTCGCCAAGCACCTGCTCCACAAGGGGCAGAAGACAACGAATATGGTCACGGGACGCAATCTCGGGGACGACCCCGCCGTAAATGGCGTGCAGGTCGACCTGGCTGTGGAGCGCATCGGCAACGAGCCCACGCTCGGTGCTGTAGACCGCCACGCCGGTCTCATCACAGCTCGTTTCGATTCCCAGAACATTCATAGGCGGCGGATAATAACGCACTCAGGCCTTGGAATTGGCCTGAATCTGCCGTTATAATGCGCGGCTGAGCCCCGGCCCCGGCCGGGTTTATTTATGTGTGAATAAAAGATCCTGATTCGTATGCCGAGTGTTCGCGTAAAAGAGAATGAGTATTTCGACTCCGCCTTGCGGCGTTTCAAACGCGCCTGTGAGAAGGCTGGAATCCTGACGGAATTGCGCCGCCGAGAGTACTACGAGAAGCCGACGCAGGAGCGCAAGCGCAAGAAAGCCGCTGCGGTCAAACGGCATCTCAAGCGCCTCTCGCGCGAAGATTCCAAGCGCAAGCGCCTCTATTAGGCCAAGCGCCCCTACTCCGTGTCCGCGGAGTGTGCCCATGTCACTGAAAGCCCAAATTACAGAAGACATGAAGTCCGCCTTGAAAGCCGGTGACAAAGACCGTCTCAAAGTGGTGCGCCTGATTATGGCTGCGATCAAGCAAGTCGAGGTCGACAAGCGTATCGAACTTGACGATGCGGCCGTATTGTCGGTTCTCGACAAGATGGTCAAGCAGCGCAGGGATTCGGTGGAGCAATTTCAAAAGGGCGGCCGTGAAGACCTGGCCAATATCGAACTGGCTGAGATTGACGTTCTGGACAACTACCTGCCAGAGCCGCTCAGCGATGCCGAGCTCGACACAATGATTGATCAGGCTATCAGCTCAACGGGTGCCCAGAGCATTCGTGACATGGGCAAGGTTATGGGTCTGATCAAATCCAAAGCTGCCGGCCGCGCCGATATGGGCGCTGTCGGCGCCAAGGTAAAAGCACGCCTGGGCTAGGGACGGCGCGTGACTGGCGCAATGCGCCGAATCGACTATGCTAGTCGGGACAACAATAATGACGAAAGACCCGCTGCCTCGGAGCTGCCGTTTAAACCAATATGGCCGGACTGATTCCCCAGGATTTCATTGACGATCTGATCGCCCGCTCGGACGTCGTCGAGGTTATAGGCAAGCGCATTCAGCTCAAAAAAGCCGGTCGTGAGTTCAAGGCCTGCTGCCCGTTTCACGATGAGAAGACGCCCTCATTCACCGTAAGTCCCGGCAAGGGTTTCTATCATTGCTTCGGCTGTGGCGCCCACGGTACGGCGATCGGCTTTCTAATGGAATACGAACACATGAGCTTCGTCGAGGCGATCGAGAGCCTCGCGGGCATGATGGGCGTTGACGTTCCGCGGGACGAGAGCGACCGTCCGGCACGCCGTTATGATGAACTCTTCTCACTGATGAGCAGCGTCGAACAGCATTGGCAAAACAGCCTGCGTGACCATATGGCAGCCGTTGATTACCTCAAGAATCGCGGCATCGACGGCGCAACGGCAAAACGCTTCGGCATCGGCTACGCGCCGGACAGCTGGAGCGACGTGCTCGACAAGTTCGGCAAGACACCGGAGGCCGCCGAGCGCTTGCTAGCCGCCGGTCTCGTCATCCGTAAGGACAACGGCAAGCATTACGACCGCTTTCGCGACCGCATCATGTTTCCAATTCGGGACGCGCGTGGCCGTACGATTGCCTTCGGCGGACGCGCTCTCGGCGACGGGGAACCCAAGTATCTGAACTCTCCCGAGACCGTGCTGTTTCACAAAGGCCGCGAACTTTATGGCCTTTATGAGGCACGCCAGGCTCTGCGGCAAATCGATCGCCTGGTCGTGGTTGAGGGTTACATGGACGTCGTCGCGCTGGCGCGACACGGGATCGACTTCTCGGTCGCGACGCTTGGCACCGCAACGACATCCGATCACCTGAATCGTCTGTTCAGACTGACGGACAGCGTGATCTTCAGCTTTGATGGTGATCGCGCGGGTCGCGCTGCGGCCTGGCGTGCGCTGGACAACGCGTTGCCGCAGGTCCGTGAAGGCCGGCAGATACGATTCGTGTTTCTTCCGGAAGGACACGACCCCGATTCCTATGTTAACGCCCTCGGATCGGACGCGTTTATCAAGGCACTCGACAGCGGCGTGGCCCTGTCGGACTTTTTGATCGGCGAACTTGCCAGCCAGGTGGACATGACGACGGTCGACGGTAAGGCCCGACTCGCAGAACTCGCCAAACCGCTGATTCAAAAAATCCCGCAGGGCGTTTATCGCGAACTGCTTATCGACAGCCT
>CAMYMP010000054.1 GCA_947259435.1 uncultured Woeseiaceae bacterium | reverse complement strand
CAGGTCCAACAACGTTGCCAGCGCCGATTCCGTGCTCGTGAGATCAGCGGCGACCAGCAGCTGCGAATCGAGGGACTCCTCGACCGGCGGGTCCTCGACAACGACCTCTGCCGCGACGACAGGTTCCGGCTCGGGCTGCGCCGCTTGCGCCACCGCTGCCGCCGGCGGGTCGACGTTGTCGTCGATCAACTGACGCCGCTCGTCGAGAAGAGACAGAACGCCGAGGGCGATGACGACCGCGGCGGCAGTGCCTAACACAGGCACGGCCCAGCGCGGCCAGCTTGCGATCCTGGTTTTGCCTGTGATTTCCGCGGCCGCGCGCCGAATCATGCTGCGGTTGACGCGCCGGCTCTCGCTGCTGTACGCACCGAGCAAGGCGCGATCGCAGATGACGTTGATAAGTCTCGGCACGCCGTTCGACAGGCGGAAAACTTCACGCTTGGCGCCGCTGTCGAATACCTCGCCGAGCGCGCCGGCAACTTTGAGCCGGTGCTCGATGTATTGGGCGGTTTCGTCTTTTGACAGCGGTTCGAGGTGATAGCGGCCCGTTATTCTCTGCGCCAGCTGGCGCAGATCATTTCGGGCGAGGACGTCGCGCAGCTCGGGTTGACCGATCAGAACAATCTGCAGAAGCTTCTGTTTTGCCGTTTCGAGATTGGTCAGCAAACGCACTTCTTCGAGCACATCGGGCGCGAGATTCTGTGCCTCGTCCATGATCAGAATCGTGCGCCGTCCATCCGCATGCGCATCGAGCAGGTGATGGTTGAGCGTGTCGATCAGTGCTTTAATGCTGGTCTTGTCCTCGGGAACCGGGACGCCGAGTTCTTCACATATCGTTGCCAGAAATTCGCGCGCAGAGAGCTGCGGGTTGAGCACGACCGCCACGTCGGCATTTGCCGGCATGCGGTTAAGGAGCAGGGTGCGAACGAGCGTGGTCTTGCCCGTGCCCACCTCGCCCGTCAGCTGCATGAAGCCGCCGCTTTCGGTTACGCCGTAGACCAGATGAGCGAGCGCTTCACCGTGACGCTCGCTCATGAACAGATAGCGCGGGTCCGGCGTTATCGAAAACGGTTTCTCATTCAAACCAAAAAAGCTGGTGTACATTATTTTTCGGCCGTAGCCCTGGTCCTCTCTCCAGGACCCCGATTCTACATGACTCAGGGTCGGTCCAACGTCCTTGCACGGCCAACCGAGGAGTTGCCGAAGCGGTCTCGTATATCGTCAACTGCTCGGTCGACAGGGCTTGCGGCCAGAGCATCCGTTGCCGCAAACAGATCCCGCTGCTCCGCCACGGAGAGCTTGCTGGCGCTCACACCGAGCAGTCGAATACGAGTGCCGGGGTTCTCCTCAAGCCAGGCGCCCAGAAGTGTTCGGGCAACCTGATAGATCTGATCTGTGCCATGTGCCGGCGGCTGCAGACTCTTCTGTCGTGTGAAGGTCTGAAAGTCTGACTGCCTGATCTTGACCTGCACGGTCCCCGCCTGCAGTTCGGATTTGCGCAGCCGGCGTGCCGTGGTCTCCGCCAGGTGGAGCAATTCCCGCTCCATGTCGCCGCAATCGCTGAGATCGGCCTCAAAGGTTTCCTCAGCACTGATCGACTTTTCTTGCCGGCAGGCGATGACGGGACGGTTGTCGATGCCCGCAGCGCGCTCGCGAGTGCGCGCTGCGAAGCGGCCGAATACGTTCGCAAGATCCCGGTCAGGGGCGCGGCGCAGTTCGCCCACCGTGTGAATACCGAGCTGCAGCAGCCGCGCGAGAGTCTGGCGACCGATGCCCGGAATCACGGCAACCGGCAGCGGATCGAGCTTCTCGCAGCAATCGTCGGCGTGAATGACGACGAGACCATCGGGTTTGTCCATGTCGGATGCTATTTTCGCGACGAGTTTGTTTTGTGCAACGCCGACCGATGCGGTGAGACCTGTCCGCTCGCGGATGCTGCGCTTGATCTTGCTTGCGATGTCCACTCCGGCACCGTGCAGGTTCGCGCTCGCAGTTACGTCGAGAAACGCCTCATCGAGTGACAGACCTTCGACAAGCGGCGTGAACTCGCGAAAGACGGCGAAGATCTGCCTGGACACGGCCTGGTAGTGGGACATGCGCGGTTGCACGCGAATCAGATCGGGACATCGCTGCCTCGCCTCAGACATCGGCATGGCCGAGCGGACGCCGTACTTGCGGACCTCGTAGCTCGCGGCGGCGACGACGCCGCGATTACTGCCACCGCCTACGACCACCGGCCTGCCGCGCAGCTGCGGATTGTCGCGCTGCTCGACGGAAGCATAGAAAGCGTCCATGTCAACGTGCAGTATCGTACGTGTCGCCGGAGTCACTTCAGTTACCGCGCTCCACGATGTAGCCGGCGAGCCAGCGCAATGAATCTGCATCGGCGCCAAAGTCGTCGAGCTGTTCGAGGGCGCTGCGCACGAGGGCGTCGCAGCGTTCGCGCGCGGCGTCGATTCCAACCAGACCCGGATACGTCGCTTTGCGAAGGTGCTGATCGGCGCCTGCGTGCTTACCGATGACCTCCGTTTCGCCTTCGACATCGAGCAGGTCGTCCTTGATCTGAAACGCTATGCCGATCGTCCTGCCGAAAGCATCGATCGCGGATAGCTGTTCGGTCGACAGTTCGCTGCTCAGCAGCGCCGCCGACATGACCGACGCTTGTATCAGTGCGCCGGTCTTGAGCGAATACATGCTCTCGATCTCTTCGGCAGACAGCGAGCGTCCCTCTGCGGCGAGGTCCATCGACTGGCCGCCGGTCATGCCGACAGACCCGCAGGCATCCGCGATGAGCTTGACGAGTTTGTTGCGGGTTGCGGGCTGGATATCGGCGCCGTCGGCGATCACGCTGAACGCAAGCGGCTGCAGCGCATCGGCGGCGAGAATTGCCGTCGCTTCGTCGAACTGCCGGTGCAAGGTCGGCTTGCCGCGCCGCAGATCGTCATTGTCCATCGCGGGCAGGTCGTCGTGGACCAGAGAGAACGCGTGAATCAATTCGAGCGCGACGGCCGGAGAATCGAGGGCCTGTTCCTCCAGACCAAGGCATTCGCCAGTGGCATAGACAAGCAACGGCCGAATCCGCTTGCCGCCGTTAAAGACCGCATAGCGCATTGCATCGTGCAGGCGCTTCGGCGGCAGGTTGGCAGGCGGCAGGACGCCGTCCAGTTTCTCCTGCACGCGCTCGGTGTAATACGCGATGCGCTTGTCGAACGTGGCTGCCAAAAAAGGTCTCCGGGTCTTGCTCAGGGTCATGTAGCGTACACGCATTTGCGGCCTGTGCGCAGCACGGCTGGGCTATAATTCGCGTCCCTTTTACCCATCCAAGAAGCCTATGCGGGCAACCGCCAGAGCCCAGCCGAATATCGCGTTGATCAAGTATTGGGGAAAGAGCGACACGCGTCGTAACCTCCCGGCGGTCGGCTCGATCTCGATTACGCTCGCCGACCTCTGTACGACGATGTGCGTCGAATTCGACGATACACTGTCCGGCGACGCGTTAACCGTCAACGGACGGGACAGTGTCGATATGTTGCCGCGTGTCGCGCGTTGCCTCGACACGGTCGCGGGCCGGAAACGACCTGCAGCGCGCGTGCTCAGCACCAGCAACTTTCCGATCGCCGCGGGCCTCGCTTCCTCGGCATCCGCTTTCGCCGCGCTGGTCGTCGCGGCGGACGCTGCGGAGGAAGGGGGCGTCGAACTCGAAAATACGGACAGCGATATTTCCTTACGCTGCCTGCGTCCCGCGGACGAATGGCCGCTCAGGGTTGTTGTTGCGGTCACGACTGTGGCGCAAAAACCCGTAAGCTCGACAGAAGCGATGGAACTCAGTCGCAAGACCTCGCCGTTCTTTGCTCGCTGGGTCGAGCAGCAAGAGAGTGATCTCGCGGCTGCAAGAACAGCAATAGCTTCCCGGGATTTCTCTATGCTTGCATCGATCTCCGAGCACAACTGTCTGAAAATGCACTCCGTGATGTGGGCGTCACGGCCGCCCGTCGTTTACTGGAACAGCGCGACACTGGCATGCATGCAGGCGATTCGGGAACTACAGAACCGCGGCGTCGCCGTTTTTTTCACGATCGATGCCGGACCGCAGCTGAAAGCTGTTTGCGAAGTGGACGATGAAGCCGCCGTGCGTGACGCGCTCGGCGAAATCGACGGCGTCGAAGATATTCTCGTCAGCGGACTCGGCGCCGGGGCAGCGCGAATTGCCGATGTCTGAACCAGGCGCATCGATGCCGGTATTCGCGAGTGCGCCCGGCAAGCTGGTGCTGTGCGGCGAGTACGCGGTGCTGGATGGTGCGCCGGCGGTTTGCATGGCAGTCAATAGACGGGCACGTGTGACCATCGACCGCGCTGCGGGCGACCATCACACGGTTTCGGCGCCCGGCTTCAGCAGCGTCACGGGACGATTCAAAGATCGCAACGGCGATTGTGAATGGCTGTCCGGCGCACAAGAGTTCAGGCTCGTCAATGAGGTCTGGCGCACGGCGGAGATGGAGTGCAACACATCGCTGTCGATCACGCTCGATACGAATGATTTTCGCGATTCTGAAAGTGGCACAAAAATAGGCATTGGTTCGAGCGCGGCCTTGACGGTAGCGTTGACCGCTGCGCTTTGCGAAGTGATGGCAACCAGCGTGGAGGCGACGAGCATTGCGTCTGCCGCACATCGCCAGTTCCAGGGCGGCCTCGGCAGCGGCGCTGACATCGCATGCTGCTCGGCAGGCGGCCTCATCGAGTACCGCCTGAGCAGCGGGGCGGCGGAACAGTTGGCCTGGCCGGACGGGCTGGCGTATGCGCTGCTATGGAGCGGCGCATCCACATGCACAGCCGCGAAACTGGAGCATCTCGGTCGGCAGGACAGGAGGCCAACACGCGCTGCGCTGGCCCAGGCGGCGGTGCGCATATGCGACGCCTGGCGCGCTGGCACGGCGCGAGCGATTCTCGACGAGTATCGTGATTACACCAGCGTGCTGCGAGCGTTCAGTATTGACCACGAACTTGGCATATTCGATGCTGGGCATGGCGAACTGGTTGCGAGCGCGGATGCCGCGGGACTGGTCTACAAGCCCTGCGGCGCCGGTGGCGGCGATGTCGGTGTTGTATTCGCCGAAGATGATGCTGCGGTCCGGGCATTTATCGACGGCGAGTTGCCGGAAAATTTCCGTGCTTTGGATATGGGCATCGAGCTGTGCGGCGTGCGGGTCGTGCGGGAGGAACAGTGAGCGACTCGCGAATCAGCGGCTTTTATCGACTCAGCGTTGCAGAGCGCATCGACGAACTGCAGCGCCTCGGCTGGTTGCGAAATGACGATGCCGAACTGTTACGTCAAGGCAGACACACGTTGTTGCCTGCAACAGCCGACAAAATGATCGAAAATGTCGTCGGTGTTTTCGGACTGCCGTTTGCAATCGCACCGAACTTCGTCGTCAACGGTCGTGATTACATCGTGCCCATGGTTGTTGAGGAGCCTTCGATCGTCGCTGCGACGAGCAGCGCCGCGCTGCTGGCGCGTGCGGGCGGCGGATTTACGTCGCGGTGCGAGGAGCTGATGCTCGTCGGCCAGGTTCACATTGCCGGCGTACCTGACGTTGTCGCGGCACTCGAGAGGATCGACGCAAGCCGGGAGGACCTGCTTGCTCTAGCGAATGCCGTGCATCCGCGCCTGAGTGACCGGGGCGGCGGCGTGCGGGACATCGAGCTGCGATCCATCGATCTCGATGGCGGGGAGCAGGTGGTGGTCGTGCACCTCGTTGTCGACACGTGTGACGCAATGGGGGCAAATCTGGTCAACACGATCTGCGAAGCGGTCGCGCCGAGGATCGGCGAAATGTGTGGTGGCAAAGTCGCGCTGCGGATTTTGTCTAACCTCGCGGACCGTGCGCTGGTAACGGCCGGCGTTCGCTACCGGCTCGACGATCTTGCAGCGCGGGAAATCGCGGCTGCAACCGTGCGCGATCAGATCATACTGGCGAGCGACATTGCACGCGTCGATCCGTACAGAGCGGCAACACACAACAAAGGTGTCATGAACGGCATCGATGCGCTGGCCATCGCGACAGGCAACGACTGGCGAGCGATCGAGGCCGGAGCGCACGCGTACGCGGCAACGACCGGACGCTACCTGCCGCTCGCGACCTGGTCTGCTGACGAACAGGGTGATCTGACTGGCAGGATAACTGTCCCACTTAAAGTCGGCGTAGTTGGCGGAACTCTCGAAGCCAATACTGGCGCGACCCTTGGATTGCGCATCGCCGGTACTTCGGCGGCGCGTGAACTCGCGGAGCTGATGGCCGCGGTGGGTTTGGCGCAGAACTTCGCCGCGCTAAAGGCCCTGGCGACAAGTGGCATTCAGGAAGGGCACATGAAGCTTCACGCGCGCAGCGTCGCATCGAGTGCCGGTGTCCCGGACGAGTTGTTTGACGATGTCGTCGAAGAGCTGATTGCCGGGGGGAAGATCAAGGCATGGAAAGCCACCGAGATTCTCGCCGCCAAACGGGCGCAGAAGATGCGCGGGACACCCGCTGGGACAGCGGCCGGCAAGGTCATCCTGTTCGGCGAGCACGCCGTGGTATATGGCAGGCACGCCCTTGCTCTGCCGATCGCGGGCGCCGTGACCGCCGAGGTTGCGGCGAGTGAAAAAGAGTCAACGCTTAGCGTGCCCGAGTGGGGCGTGTCGCAAGAAATCGACTATGGTGACGCAAGCGGCATGGACGCGGCTGTGGCGCTGATTCAAAAGGAACTCGGCGTCGCGGATGCTCGTTTCTCGATTCGCCTGCACTCCGTGCTGCCGCGCGCGATGGGTCTCGGCTCCTCGGCGGCATTCGCTGTTGCGATACTGCGCGCGTTCAGCGCCGAACTCGGGCTCGGGCTGGATGACGCGAAGATCAACGCGATTGCGTTCGAGTGTGAAAAGCTGGCGCACGGCACGCCTTCAGGAGTGGACAATACGATCGCAACTTGCGGCGAAGCAATGCTGTTTCGCAACACCGGCTCGCTGGAGCTGGAAAAACTGATGTTGGTCGAACCCCCGCCACTCGTCATCGGCTGCAGCAGCAAATCGGGCCTGACGATGGAACAGGTTGCAGGCGTGCGTGCACGGCGCGATCGGAGTCGATCGAGTTACGACGCAATATTCGATCAGATGGGTGCGCTCAGTCAGTCCGGCGCCGTCGCCCTCGCAAATGCCGATTACTCGAAGCTGGGCTTGCTTATGAATATCTGTCACGGTCTGTTGAACGCTATAGAAGTTTCGACAGCGGAACTGGACAATATGGTGAGCATCGCCCGAGCTGCCGGGGCGGCCGGCGCGAAAGTGACCGGAGCCGGCGGCGGCGGATCGATCGTGGCGCTGTGTCCCGGAACCGCGGATAGTGTCTGCGCCGCGCTTGGCGCGGCAGGGTTCAGGACCCTGAGCCTGGCCCAGGCATAGGAAAGCGCGAGTGGCGAGCAAGCATAAGATCGTATCGTCGGAGGCTGAGGAACTGATCCTCGTTGATGCCGACGACAACGAAACCGGGGTTCTGTCCAAAGCGGAGTGCCACAGCGCTGGCGGCGTGTTACATCGTGCGTTTTCGCTGTTCCTTTTCAACGCGAAAGGCGAGTTGCTTTTGCAGCAGCGCAGCGCATCGAAACGGCTTTGGCCCGGCTACTGGTCCAACAGCATTTGCAGTCATCCGCGACGCAACGAATCGATGCTCGTGGCGACGCGGCGGCGACTGCGTGACGAACTGCATATCGAATCCGCCCTGGAGTTCGTCTACAAGTTCCAATACCAGGCAGAATTCGGCGAGGAAGGTTCCGAGAATGAGCTTTGCCACGTATATCTCGGCAGCATCGACGGCCCGATAGAGCCAAACGAACACGAGATCTCGGCAATCAGGTTCATACGGCCAGACGATTTGGACAACGAGTTTGCCGTGTCACCGGCGATATTCACGCCCTGGTTCAAGCTGGAATGGCGGGCGCTCAAGAGCGATTACGCTGAGCGCCTGGCAGCTTACTGCCGTCGCTAGCTGACGTAGCGGTAATACTCGATGCCCAGATCGGTGAAATGCCGCTCGTCGGCCTTGCCGACATAGTCTATGACAAACTCATTACTGGGCACATAGCAGTCGAGGCCTGTCGCATGGTGGCCGTCGTGCAACGCGATGTACTGCTCATGGTTGAGATCGACGGCGAACTGCATCACCTCACCGAAACCGATCGCTGCAGTCGCGTCGCGCCAGCCGTCGGCCATAAAGAATGGTATGACTTCGGCGGCATCGCCGCTGCCGTAGCCGAGCGTCAGAACTTCCTCGCCCGTTGCCAAAGAGTCTTCGTCGAGCGCCTGCTCGAATCCTGCGGCCATCCATGCCGGTAGAGCTGCCGTATAGAGATTGCCGAGATCGAGCATCGTGTCGCTGCCAAGTGCGAGCTTGTCCAGAATCTCTCGTCGGAAGTGGCGCGATGCGCGGAACACGCGCAGTACAGCCATCGTTAGCGGGTAAGCTTCATATTGCAGCCGTTCGGGTTCAGCAAGCGCAACGATCTCAGGCTTGCTGAGCATCTCTGCCCGCAGCTGCTCCGCGTCAATGCCGGCTTCATAGCAATACGACGCGAGTTCGGCGCGGTCCTCGGCGTTTCCCTGACTTATCGCAAACAGATAGGAAACGGCCCAGCCTGTCTCCGGCATGCGGCGATACGGCCGATGCAGAAATACGGTCTTGAGCGAGCGCAAGTAGCTCGCCGGGCTCAGGTTGCGCTTTTTATACATGTCATCCAATGCATGCAGCGTCTCGTCGACATAGCAGGTCGTGGAGTACTTGCCGTTGAATACCGGGAAGTCCTGAACCTGATGTGTCTGCGATCGATCCTGTCCGCAAAAGCGCGACATCGGTTTGCGGAAATCCATGATGCGGTAGTCTGACGCCGAGCCCGACGCTGGCAGGTCGACGATTGCCAGCTTTGGGTCTTCCTCGAGCAGCATCGCTACCGCGCCGGCACCCTGGGTGGGCTCGCCGCTTGAACCGCGCGCATACTCCGCGATATCCGCGCAGACAACGATTGCCTGCCCGCCGGCGCCGTCGAGCGCCAGATGGCGAATTGCGCCCTTCATACCGTAAACGCCGCCGAGGCACGCATGTTTGAACTCCGGAACTTCGCAGCTCCTGGCGATGGGCGGCTTGCCGCGCGCCTCGAGCGCCCGGTCGACCATGCCTTTGACGATGATTGCGCCGGCCGAGTTATCGGTGCTCGACTCGGTACCGAGACCGAGGAACTTAACGCGCGTCGGATCGACGTCATACTGTTCGATGAGGCGCATGACCGCGGTGGCGGCCATGGTATAGACGCTCTGATCCGGGCCACGCACGCGGAAACTGCGGCCGACGACCTCGCGGATCTTGGGCCACTGATTATGTGTCCAGTCGCACCAATCCTCGAGCCAGACCCGATACGGTGGGACATACGCGGCAAGGCCGCTGATGCCGATGTTCTTGTTTTTGCTGGGTCGAGTCATGAGGGGAATGTCCGGTAGCCCGGCGATTTTAGTGGTCCGGGCGCTGTCTCTCAACTACCTATTCGACCGTAATCGTGATCGCTTCCGACATTACTGGCGGATTGTGCGG